>DATGHJ010000058.1:0-5876 GCA_035308085.1 Trinickia sp.
GTGACGAGCCCGGCGTCGACCGAGCGGTAGTTCAGATACTCCTGCATCCACTGCGGCAGCAGCACCAGATTGCCGAAGAACACGCCATAGGCCACCGAGATCGCGATCGTGCCGCCCATGAAATTGCGCTGCGAGAAGAGCCGCAGATCGACGATCGGATGCTCCTCGGTCAGCTCCCACACGAGAAAGAACGCAAAGCAGATGAGCGCCGTGATGCCGAGCCCGACGATGAATGGCGACGAGAACCAGTCGAGATCCTTGCCCTTGTCGAGCATGATCTGCAGCGACGCGACCCACGCGATCAGAAGCCCGAGGCCGACTACGTCGATCGGCGGCTGCTTGGTCGGGGTCTCGCGCTTGCGGTAGATGGCCCAGGTCGTGAAGGCCGCGAACAGGCCGACCGGAATGTTGATATAGAAGATCCACGACCAGCTGTAGCTATCGGTGATCCAGCCGCCGAGCGCGGGGCCCGCAATCGGGCCGACGGTGGCGGTCATCGCCCAGAGCGAGAGCGCTACTGACGATTTTTCCTTCGGATAAGAACCGAGCAGGATCGCCTGCGAGAGCGGGATCAGCGGCCCGGCGACCACACCTTGCAGCACGCGCGACGCGAGCAGGAACGGCAGGCTCGGCGCGACGCCGCACATCCACGACGACAGCACGAACATCAGGATTGCGCCGACGAAGAGCTTCACCTGGCCGATGCGCTGCGTGAGCCAGCCGGTCAGCGGAATCGCTACGGCATTGGCCGCGGCGAACACGGTGATGACCCAGGTGCCTTCGTCGACCGATACGCCCAGATCGCCCGAGATGGTCGGAATCGCGACGTTGGCGATCGACGTATCGAGCACGTTCATGAACGTCGCGAGCGCCACGGCAAGGGTGGCGAGCGCGAGCTGGGCGCCCTGGAGCGGCGGTGGCGGCGCCGGCGGCGCGGCAGGGGCTGCGGGCGCGGCGGAAGGAGCGTTCTCCAATCGATTCTCCACTTCGCGATGACGAGCGGGCGATGCGCTCTATATGTGGCATGCGGCATGCCAGATATCGCATCCCGCATGCGGCGGAGCCACTGAGAATACGCGCTTTCCGCGACGCTTGCTGATGGCCGAAGTGGTGGCCGAAGTGGTGGCCGAAGTGGTGGCGGAAGTGGTGGCGGACGAGGGCGGAAGCAGGAGCCGGCTGTGGCCGGTTCGAGGCGGCGCCGGCGCTGCCCAGTGCTTAGGCGGGCACGCGCCTGGCAACGCGCAAACGATTGCCCCTTAGTGCAGAAGGGACACTAAGCGTTTTCCTGCACGCTCGCGCGTGCGAAGTTGAAGTTCGAAAGAGTCCCGTCGTTCGTGGAGCCGATCGAGCGCAGATGTTTGCTGCGGATGTTCAGGTAGTCGCCTAGCGCATGCAGCGCCGAGGGCATGCGCCGCAGGTGCTCGTCCTCGAGCATGACCTGCGGGTCGGTCATGAGCGACGCGAGCAGCTCCAGCGTATCCGCAACGGCTTCGACGTCCTTCAAACCGAGCGCGAACTCGGCGGTATCGACCAACGTGTAGTCGCTGGTATAGGCGGGATTTCCCATGATCGCTTGCTCCGCTCAATGGATGGGGTGGACAAAAGGGGGCGGGCTTCCGGCATTCGGTGCGTGTCCAGGGAGGCTCACGCGTCGCTTCCGATGGCTCCCAGATTGTCGAGAGGTTCGTCCTGCGCGACTTCGGGGTAGGGCTCGCCCGAGATCCGCATCGCGACCGCCGTGGCGACGGTGCTTGCGTAGACGTTCAGCGCGGTGCGGCCCATGTCGAAGAAGGCGTCAATGCCGAGAATCAGCACCACGGCTTCGGCAGGCAAACCGATAGCCGACAGGATGACGGTGATCGCCACGATCGCACCGGACGGCACGTTGGCGGCGCCGTCGATGGTGATGATCGTGAGGATGGCGATCGTGAAGGCGAGCGGCCAGCTCCAGCTCAGGTGATACGCGTCCGCGAGGTACCCGACCGCCAGCGCGGTATAGAGCACCGCGCCGTCGCGGTTGAAGATGTACGACAGCGGCAGGATCGTCGAAGCAACGGACTTCGGCACACCCATCTCGGTCAGCCGCTTCAGGTGAACGGGGAACGTGATTTCCGAGGAGCGCGTCGTGAACGCGAGAATCAGCGGTTCGCTGACGCGCTTGATCACCGCGGCCGGCGATAGCCCGACCGACTTGACGATCAGCGTGAGCAGCAGCGCGAGGATCGCCATGCCGAGATACGCGGCGCCGAGCAGCTTGAGCAACGGCAGGATCGCGCTCAGCCCCTTGGCGCCGAGCATCGACGCGAGCCCCGCGAAGATCGCGAGCGGCGAGAGCGCGATGATCCACTCCGTCATCTTGAAGAGGGCGCCGAGCAGCGACTCCACCGCCGCGATGAACGGCGCCGCGCGCTCTTCGAGCGTCGACAAGGCCGAGCCGAGCAGCACGCCGAACACGAGCACGGGCAGCGCGTTGCCGGATGCCAGAGCGCCGACGAGGTTGGTCGGCACCAGGTCGACGACGAAGTTGGTCCAGTCGATGCCGCCCGCGAGGTTCTTCGGCATCGCGGCGGTTTGCGTCATGGCCGCGTTGAGACCCGGCCGGAAGAACATGTTCAAGCCGAGGCCCAGCACGCTGGCAATGAGCGTCATCACCACGAAAAAGCCGATGCTGAGCAGCACGGTCTTGCCGAGACGGCTGCGCTGCACGCCGAGCCGGAACACGCCGACTGTCACCGAGAGCAGGATCAGCGGCATGACGACCATCTTGATCGCGTGTCCGAACATCGTCGCGAGAAACGCGAGCTTGGCGCCGGCTGACGGCGCGAAGAGGCCGAACAGAATACCCAGCACCAGCCCGGCGAGCATTTGCACCGGCATGGAGATTCGCCTACGCGGTTGATTCATGTTCGCCTCGAATGATTTTGATTCGTGCGTCGGTGCCGTCGATGATGTGATTCCACATGTGGCTCCGCGCCGCCTCGGGGTCCTTCGCGCGGATCGCCGCGTAAATCTCGAGGTGCTCCAACGTGCCCCGGCGCACCGTCGCCACGTCGCTGCGCTGCAGCTCGTTGAGCGCGAGCCCGGTCTGCACGCGCAGCATTCTGTATGTGGTATACAAACGCTCGTTTCTCGAGGCCGCGAACATCTCCTGATGGAACACCCAGCCGACCCGCTGTTCGATCATCACGTCGGCCGAGTCGTCCTCCATCAATTGCTGCAGTTGCTCGGCGGCCTCGGTCAGTCCCGGGGTCGCCCCGTTGACCGCGGCGAGGTAAGCGGCCGTGCTTTCCAGCGCGAGCCGGACTTCGAAGATTTCGCGCAGGTCGTCGAACGTCGGGGCCGCGACATAGGTCCCTTTCCTCGGGACGACTTCGACCAGTCCTTCGACCACCAGCCGCTGTATCGCGGAACGCACGGGCGTGTGGCCGAGCATCAGCTCGTCGGCCATGTTCCGCGGCGAAACCGGACGGCCCGGCGCAAGGCGGCCATCGAGGATGCGGGAGCGGATCTGGACATAGGCCGCCTGCGTATCGGATTGATCCTTCACGAGCATCTGAGATCTCAAGATTCTTAAATAGTCAAACTGAAATTAAGACGAGTCTGAGAATACTCAGTCGTTTTGAGTTGCACACCTGTCAGATTTATGAGGTATCAGGCCGAATATCGGCCACGGGATGCGCCGAGTGTTGCGTACCGAACAAAGACTGGGTAGCGTGCACGCTTCGGGCCTGTTCACGTCGATAACAGGCCCGAAGGGTTCGACCTCGGCACGCGATGAGACCAAAAGCAGTCGAATACAGAATCCGTCGATCCATTGCCACGGGGATAGCTCTGACTCATGTCCGACCATCACATGCTTTTCTCTGTCTGCTCCGTTTCCGCGGAGCGTGTGTTTCCGCTGCGAAGCGAAGTCTTGCTGGACGGCAACGCCGAATCGTGCCGCTTCCGCCACGACGAAAACGACTCGACCTTGCATCTAGCTGTCTATCGCAATGAGAGGATCGTTGCGGTCGCAACCATATGCCAGGAATCGTTGCCCGGCTCCGAGAAGCATGATGAGTGGCGCCTGCGTGGGGTTGCCGTCGAAGCGAGGTGGCGCGGCTATGGTTTGGGCCGGCTCGTGATCAAGCTGTGTCTCGACCACGTGCGGAAAGCGGGCGGGCGGCTCGCTTGGTGCACGGCGAGAGAGTCCGCGCGCGGTTTCTACGAGACGCTGGGATTCGCCTCTTGCGCGCCGCCATTTCAGCTGCCTTCGCGCGGCGACGCGCTGTTCCACGAGATGCACTATGTGCTGCCGGCCGCGGCCGCATCGAAAACCGGCTGAGACGCGGCCTCCTGCCGCCGTCACATGCCGGTCACACACACGCATCGCCAACCCGGCGTATGCTCCCGCCTGTGCGCAACGTCCCGCTGTCCGCGGGGCGGTTTGTCTACCCCCGAAGGGGCTGCCCGGGAGACTCCAATGGACTGGAACCGATTCGAACACGGCTCGCGCCGCGCTCCGCTCGAGGGCCCGGCGCAGTCGCTCGTCGTGCTGCTGCACGGCGTAGGCGGCAGCGCGCTCGACCTCCTGCCGCTTGCCGACTCCTGGTGTCAGGCTTTGCCCGACACGGCCTTCGCATCGCTCGACGGCAGCGAAGCGTTCGACGGCGGCGCGGGCGGCCGTCAATGGTTCAGCCGGCGCGAGATCGACGAGTTGCGCCGGCCGCTGCGTGTCGCCAATGCGTATCCGGCGCTGCATCGCATGCTGAGCGACGAACTCGCGCGTTACGAGCTGGATTTCGATTGCCTTGCCATTGTCGGCTTTTCGCAAGGTTCGATCATGGCCCTGCATCACGCCGCGACGAATCCCGCCGGCGCGGCGGCCGTGGTCGCCTATTCGGGCCGGCTCGCGTCGCCGATCGGGCCGAGGTGCCGTACGTCCATCACGCTCGTGCACGGCACCGACGACGATGTCGTCCCCGTGCTTGAACTCGAGCGCGCCGCGCACGCATTCAGCGACGCCGGCTGCGCGGTCGAGGCCTACGCGCTGCCTTGCGTCGGCCACACGATTTCCAGTGACGGCGCGCTGCTCGGACGCGACGCGCTGGTGCGCGCGCTCGTCGAGCGCCCGCGCGTGCTTGCCCACTTGCGCAGCAAAGCCACCGTCAGCGCCCATAAAACGCTCTGACGTGCGCGAGAAAATCGTCAGCGTTCACACATTGTTCTGAACATTGGGTTTTCCCTGGCCTAAAGTAATGGCGTGGGATGCCGTAATTCGCTTATCAGCAGGGCAGATGTAGACCCTTCAGCCCGCTGCGGCGGGTAGCCTGCACGACTCAACAACAATCAGGCCGCTGGCGAGCGAGTTACTTCAGAGCCCACGATGTCGCACACACCATTCTTTGGACGGTTGTTCCAACAAAGCGTCGCGGTCGACCTCGGCACGGCGAACACGCTCATTTACATGCGCGACAAGGGGATCGTGCTGAACGAGCCTTCCGTGGTGTGCTTCCAGAAGCACGGCATGCCGGGGCCCGGATACGCGCGCGTCGCGGCGGTGGGCACACAGGCCAAGCAATTGCTCGGGCGCTCGCCCGGCAACCTCGAAGCCGTGCGACCGATGCAGCACGGCGTGATCGCCAATTTCCTCGCAGCCGAGCAGATGTTCCGCGAATTCGTCGACATGGCGCAGTTGCGCTCGCTCTTCGTGCGGCGCGCTGAGTTCACGGTATGCGTGCCGTCGAACGCGACCGACGTCGAGCGCCGCGCGATCCGCGAAGCGGCGATGGCGGCGGGCGCGTCGAAGGTCAACCTCATCAGCGAATCGCTCGCAGCCGCGCTCGGCGCGGGGCTGCCGGTCGGACAGGCGCGCGGTTCGATGGTCGTCGACATCG
>DATGHJ010000059.1:0-4276 GCA_035308085.1 Trinickia sp.
GTTCGTCACGCGCTCGAGAATCACTTCGACGATGACCGGCACGCTGAACTCGGAGAGCATCGACTGCGCTTTTTCGAGCGCGGGCTTGATGTCTTCCGGCTTGAACACGCGGATCGCCTTGCAGCCGAGACCTTCGGCGACCGCCACGTGATCGACGCCGTAGCCGTTCACTTCCGGTGCGTTGATGTTCTCGAACGCGAGCTGCACGCAGAAGTCCATGTCGAACGCGCGCTGTGCCTGGCGGATGAGGCCCAAGTACGAGTTGTTCACGACGACGTGCACGTACGGCAGCTTGAATTGCGCGCCCACGGCCAGCTCTTCGATCATGAACTGGAAGTCGTAGTCGCCCGAGAGCGCTACGATCGGGCGCTGCGGATCAGCCGCGCGCACGCCGAGCGCTGCCGGAATCGTCCAGCCGAGCGGGCCCGCCTGGCCGCAGTTGATCCAGTTGCGCGCCTTATAGACGTGCAGGAATTGCGCGGCGGCGATCTGCGAGAGGCCGATCGTGCTCACATAGCAGGTGTCGCGCCCGAACACGCGGTTCATCTCTTCGTAGACGCGTTGCGGCTTGATCGGCACGTTGTCGAAGTGCGTCTTGCGCAGCATCGTGCGCTTGCGCTCCTGGCACTCCGCGACCCACGCGCCGCGGTCCTTCAGTTTGCCGGCTGCCTTCCATTGCTTGGCGACTTCGACGAACAGTTCGAGCGCAGCCTTGGCGTCGGACACGATGCCGAGATCCGGCCCGAACACGCGGCCGATTTGCGTCGGCTCGATATCGACGTGCACGAACTTGCGGCCCTTCGTGTAGACGTCGACGCTACCCGTGTGGCGGTTCGCCCAGCGGTTGCCGATGCCGAGCACGAAGTCGGAGGCGAGCATCGTCGCGTTGCCGTAGCGGTGCGAGGTCTGCAGGCCGACCATGCCGACCATCAGCGGGTGATCGTCGGCGATCGCGCCCCACGACATCAGCGTCGGGACGACCGGCACGCCGACCGTTTCGGCGAACTGCACGAGCAGGTCTTCAGCGGCTGCATTGAGCACGCCGCCGCCGGAAACGATCAACGGCTTGTCGGCGTCGTTGAGCAGCGTGAGCGCGGCTTCGATCTGCTTGCGGGTGGCCTTCGGCTTGTAGACCGGCAGCGGCTCGTAGGTGTCGATGTCGAACTCGATCTCGGCGAGCTGCACGTCGATCGGCAAGTCGATCAGCACGGGACCGGGACGGCCCGAGCGCATCAGGTGGAACGCCTGCTGGAACGCGCGCGGCACGAGGGCGGGCTCGCGCACGGTGACGGCCCATTTCGTCACGGGCTTCGCGATCGATTCGATGTCGACGGCCTGGAAGTCTTCCTTGTACAGACGCGCACGCGGTGCCTGGCCCGTGATGGCGAGAATAGGAATCGAGTCAGCCTGGGCCGAGTAAAGACCGGTGATCATATCGGTGCCCGCCGGGCCCGAGGTGCCGATGCACACGCCGATGTTGCCGGGCGCGGCGCGCGTATAGCCTTCGGCCATGTGCGAGGCGCCTTCGACGTGGCGTGCGAGCACGTGGCTGATGCCGCCGGCCTTCTTCATCGCCGAATAGAGCGGGTTGATCGCGGCGCCGGGAACGCCGAAAGCGGTGTCGATGCCTTCTTTTTCGAGCACGAGCACGGCTGCGTCGACGGCTCTCATCTTGGCCATGGAATGTCTCCTGAATGTCAGCTAGGGGTGTTGAGGAGCACTGTAAGGCCGCGTCATAGGTTTGATAAGATCAGTCCGGGTCGTTTATTTCGAAACAAAAAGTATGGAATGTGCTGATGCCAAGTCAGCACCGGCGCAGCGCGCTTTGCCATGTCCAGCATGGCAGCCGCGCCTAAGCGGAAACCCTAATGGGTGGAGACAAGAAGATGGACCGCTTCAAGCAAATCGAAACTTTCGTGCGTGTCGCCGATGCCGGCAGCCTTGCCGCGGCGGCGCTGGAGGAGGGAGTCTCGCCGGTGATCCTCGGGCGGCGCATCGACGCGCTCGAAAAGCGGCTCGGCGTGAAGCTGATGTACCGCTCGACACGGCGCTTGGTCGTAAGTGAAGAGGGGGCGTCATTCCTCGAGCGTTGCCGGGGGTTGCTCGCGGAATGGGATCAGGCCGAGAACGAACTCGCTGCGGGGCGGCGCTCGGTAGGGGGGCACCTGATCGTATCGGCGCCGGCCGCCTACGGCCGCAAGCATGTTGCGCCGCTCGCCCCGGCGTTCCTGAAGGACAAGCCCGATCTGCAGATGTCGTTCAACCTGACCGATCGCGTCGTCGATCTCGTGCGCGAAGGCTACGACCTGTCGATCCGGATCGGCGGCGCGGTCGATCCTAATTTCGTCGCCGTGAAGCTCGCGTCGAACCGGCGCGTCGTGTGTGGCACGCCCGGCTACTTCAAAAAGTACGGCCGGCCGAAGTCGCTTGAGGATCTGCCGAACCACAACTGCCTCGCGTTCAACCTGCAGGGCGGGCAGAACCGCGGTTGGTATTTCCGGCGCAACGGCAAGCTCGTGACGGTGCGTGTCGCCGGCACGCTCGACTGCAACGACGGCGAGCTGCTGCACCGCTGGGTGTCGGAGGGGCTCGGGCTCGGCTGGCGCTCGACCTGGGAAATCAATCAACAGCTCGAACGAGGCGAGCTCGAAACGGTGCTCGACGAGTACGCACTGCCCGATTACGACATCCTCGCCGTCTATCCGCAGCAGCGCTACGTGCCTGCGAAAGTCCGTTACTTCATCGACTATCTGAAAGAGGCGTACGCGCGCCCGGGGTATTGGAGCGAGAACGAATAGTCTCGAGCCGCCCAGGCGCGCTGCGGAGCGACGCTGTCGACTACGGCGAAGTGCGCGCCCTGGTGATCGAAGGTGTAGTGGGTGTCGCCGAAGCGCGCCGCGTTTTATTCCCGTTTTTTTCGCGTGACTTCAATGCATGCGGAGGCCATGGGAATAAACTCGATTCGTCACGGGTATTCCATGCGTGAGCCTTTTGGGGACTAAGGGTGGGCGACACCAATCCATGCGCGGCTGATCCGCGAGCGCTCAACGAGCGCAACCGCCGCTTTCAGCAGATGGCGCTGCCGCATCTCGACGCGGCGTACAACCTGGCGCGCTGGCTTTGCGGCAACGCGAACGATGCGGATGACGTCGTGCAGGAGGCGTATCTGCGCGCGTTCCGCTTTTTCGACACCTTCCGCGGCGACAGCATGCGGCCGTGGCTGTTCGCGATCGTGCGGCGCACCTGGTACACGGAGTGGCGGCGGCGCGCATCGTCGCACGAGGTCCAGGCGTTCGAGGACGCCGAGCCGGGCGACGAACCCGCCGATGAGACGTTCGAAGGCTGGTCGCGCTCGATCGAGGACCCGCAGACGGTGCTGATCCGCGACGAAGACGTGCGGCTCGTGCACGCGGCGCTCGAAAAGCTGCCGGTCGAGTTTCGCGAGGTGCTGATCCTGCGGGAGCTGGAAGACATGAGCTACCGCGACATCGCGGCGATCGCCGATCTGCCGGTCGGCACCGTGATGTCGCGGCTCGCGCGGGGGCGCAGGAAGCTGGCCGCTGTGCTGCAAGCCTCGGGGGCAGGGACTGGGCAGGGCGCGCCGGCCTCGCGCGCGGCACCTGCGTCGAGGCACGCCGTCCCGCCCGACACGAGCGCCGATTCGCGGCCGCCCCGGCGCCTGCCCGCTGCCCCCGCCCCCGCATCCGCACAGGAGAATCCAGATGGACTGTAAAGAAGCGCGGCCGCTGATCGATGCGGATGCCGACCGCGAACTCTCGGCGCCCGACGCTCGGCGCGTTCAAGCGCATTTGGCCGAGTGCCCTGATTGCCGGCGCGAAAGCGAAAATGTGCGCGCGCTCGGCGACACGTTGCGCGCGGCCGGATACTTCCGCGCACCCGATTCGTTGCGAGCGCGCATTCTGGCCGAATTGCCGCCGCTGACGGAGCCGGAGGTCGAGCTTGCTGGGCAGCCGGACGCTCAATTTCGACCCGTGCCCACCCGTTCCAAGTCGCGCGGCCGCCGTCCGCTCGACGGCTGGCGCAGTTGGTTCGGCGGTCGCTGGCCGGCGTTCGGGCCGCAGCCGGCGGGCGGGGCCGCGTGGTCGTTGGGTTGGACGGGCGCGCTCGTTATCGCGATTGCGGCCGCCGCGGCGGGCGTGACGCTCGCGCTTCATCGGCCGGCGGGCGTCGGCCCGATCGCCGACGAGCTGGTGTCGAGCCACGTCCGCGCGCTGCTCTCGGACCGCGACATCGACGTGATCTCGACCGACCAGCA
>DATGHJ010000060.1:0-5882 GCA_035308085.1 Trinickia sp.
CCGTTGATCATATAAGCGACACCGATGCCGTCGAGCGCCGCCTGCACCAATGCGGCGGAATCGTTGACGATGAGCGACCCGCTGACCGCCAGTTCGAGCGTTTCTCCTTCCTTCTCGAACGGCCAGCGTTCGATCTGGCCGGTGCTCGAATGCCGGAAACAGATGCACGCGTGATCGAGCAGATCGTGCGGATGCCGGGGCAAGCCGTGACGCGCGAGGTACTCCGGCGAGGCGATCACGTGGGCCGAAATCGGCGGCCCGATTTTGACTGCGACCATGTCGCGCTCGACCAGATCGCCGAAGCGGATTCCCGCGTCATAACCGCGTCCGACGATATCGACGAGCGAGTTTTCGATCGATACGTCGAGGCGGATCTCGGGGTACTGGTCCAGAAAGCGACGCAGGATCGGCTGCAGCACGATCATGTAGCCCGAACGCGCCACGTTCAGGCGCAGCAAGCCGGCGGGCCGATCGGCGATCGCTCCGAGTTCCTCCGATGCGAGCGTCAGCTCGCGCACGGCCGGCAAAACCCGCGCGAAATACGCCGCGCCGGCTTCGGTCAGGCTCGTGCCGCGCGTGTTCCGGTTGAACAGCGTGAGCCCGACGCGCGTCTCCAGATGACGGATCGCCTGGCTGACCGCCGATGGCGACACCCCGAGCTTGACGGCCGCCGCCGAAAAGCCGTTCTCTTCCGCTACCGCAATAAATGTGACGATTCCATCGAGCTGATCCTGACGCAATTGCAAGCTCCTGCGTTTGGCGAGGGGGCGGGCTCTGTCAGCGCTGGTTCAGCACGTCTTCGAGCCGGTTGCAAAACATATCGCAAATGGATTCGTCATGCGCGATCGACAAGTAAAACTTGGTGCCCATCGGGTTGAGGAAGATCCCGCGCTCGAACAATCCGAGCATCATCTTGCGGGCCATCTGCTTGTCGCCGCGCGCGCTCGTGCGGTAGTCGTTCACCGCGACGCTCGTGAAGACGATTTGCGCGAGCGGGCCATCGCCGATCACTTGCGCCGTTACGCCGCATCGCTTTAGCACTTCTCGCAGCGAGGCGCGAAAACGCTCGCCGAGCGCATGCAGCGCCGCATACGTGCCCGGCGTGCGCAGCACCGCGAGCGCCGCATTGCCCGCCGCGCTCGACACCGGATTGCCGCCGAGCGTCGAGGCCATCCACACATAACCCGGCGAGCCGATGTGCTGCTCGTTCACGTGGTCCATCAACTCGGGGCGGCCTCCGAACGCGCCGATCGGATAGCCGCCGCCAAGCGCCTTGCCGTAGGCCACGAGATCGGGCACGACGCCGTAGTACTCCTGCGCGCCGCCATATGCGAGCCGAAACCCCGTGACGACCTCGTCGAAGATCAAGAGCACTTGCGCTTCGTCGCAAATGCGGCGCACCCCGGCGAGAAAGCCCGGCTCCGGCGGCGTGCAACGCTGCAACGGCTCCATGAGCACGGCCGCAAGCTCGTGGCCATGCTGCGAGACGATCAGTTCGGTCATGCCCAGGTCGTTATACGGCGCGACGAGCAACTCGCGATCCACCGACGGCGTGCCCGCGCTCGTGTGCTCAGGCTGTGGAAACGGCAACTGCCTGGTGGGGAAGAGGCTCGTCACGCCCGCTTCGTTGGCGCCGTGATAGGCGCCTTCGAACTTGAGTATCTTGGGCCGCCCGGTCGCGGCACGGGCGAGCCTTTGGCAATACATCGTCGCCTCGGTTCCCGATGTGCAGAAGCGGATCTGCTTCGCCGCCCGGCTCACGCGGCGGATTTCCTCGGCGAGCAGCAAGCAAGGTTCGTTCAAGTGCGCGAAGTTCGAGCCCAGCGCCGCCTGCCGCTGGACGGCTTCGACGATTTCGGCTCGCGCGTGTCCCACCAGTGCCGAACCCCAACCCATCGAAAAGTCGAGGTACTCGCGCCCGGCGGTGTCCCACACCCGGGCGCCATGTCCCCGCTGGATAGCAACCAAGCTCTCCGGCGGCCAACCGAATTCGCCGTTGGAGATGCCGCCGGGAAAGACCTGCAAGGCTCTCGATGCAATCGACTCGGCCATGATCGTTCTCGCGATGACACGATGTTGCAATTCGCAAAACACCTTTCAGTCAGCATAGACGATGATGCGGGGAGCGCACGATTCGGCGCGAGCTTTCGTGTCAAGACGGCCTGGCGGCGAACGCGCCGCGACATCAAAACGCCACAGGACACGTTGAGCATCGTCCACTCGCCGCGGCGTTTTTCAACGCGTCGCGGCAGGCCCCTGCCTGGGCTCAACGCAGCCACGATTCACGATCCAAAAAGGAGTGCACTATGGACCTGCAATTCGATCACGTCGTTGTTCTGATGCTCGAAAACCGATCGTTCGACCATGTGTTCGGCTACCTCGGCATCGGGGAGGGCGTGCCCGCAGGAGGCTTCACCAACTACAAGACAGCCGGCAACGCCGAGACCACGGCGTATCAGACTCGGCCAGGCGGCGACTACACGTCGGTGGGCCAAGGCCCGGCGCACTCGCTCAAGCAGATCAACGAGCAGCTCTTCGGCAAGACCAATGTGCCCGCAAACGAGCCCGCCGCCGCGGCGAAGCTCGATGGCTTCATCGCGTCGTTCAATACGTCGTTGCGATACGACCTCAAGCGCGATCCGACCGACAGCGAGCTGCAGCAAGTGATGAATTGCTTCGACCCGGTGCAATTGCCGGTGCTCTCGACGCTCGCGAAGAACTTCGTGCTGTGCGACCGCTGGTTCGCGGACGTGCCCGGGCCGACGGTGCCGAATCGCGCGTTCGTGCACGCGGCGACGTCGCAAGGCTATACGTACAACGCGAACTGGAAGCCGAATCTCACCTGCGACACGATCTACGACCGCATCAACGCGACGAACGGCGCCTCGTGGCGCGTCTACTATCACGACACGAACGACGTGCTCCAGCTCTTTCCGAACGTCGAGAAGACGCCGGAGAACAATGTGCTGTTCGAAGGCAACTTCCTCGCCGACGTGTCCGGCGACAAGCTCGCCACGTACTCGTTCATCATGCCCGCTTTCATCGGCTCGCCGACGCAGCCCGTGAACAGCATGCACGCGCCGGCCGACGTGAGGCCCGCCGAAAAGCTCGTGGCGGACATCTACAGCGCGCTGCGCGCCAACGAGGACGTCTGGAAGAAGACGCTCTACATCATCGTGTTCGACGAACACGGCGGGTACTACGACCACGTGCAGCCGCCCGTGACGGTGTCGCCCGACGGCATTCCGGGCAGGCTCGACGAGTCCTATCTCGTACCGTTCGATTTCGATCGGCTGGGGCTTCGCGTGCCTTGCATCCTGGTCTCGCCTTGGTTTCAAGCGGCGGTCGATTCGACCGTGTACAGCCACTCGACGATTCCCGGCTCGATGATCGAAGCGTTCGGCTTCGGCGACTTCCTGACCAAGCGCGATGCGCAAGCAGCCAAGCTGACCCGGAAATACCTCGCCAGGAACGATACGCTGACATGGCGCACGGATACGCCCGATCTGACCGTTCCCGTTCAACCGCAGGTCATGGACGCGATGCAAAGAGAGTTGCTCGACGGCTCGGTGCATCTCGATCCGCACCCCGCGAACCGCAATCCGCTGCGCACGCAGGACATTCAGGACCCGCAGCAGGCGAAGGACTTTATCCGGACCCAGGTCGCAAAGCATCTGGAGCATTACTTCGCCTCGGGCGGCAACAGCAGGGTCGCGGCCGGGTTGTCGGCCGACCATCAGCATCCTGGCGCTTCCGTTAGCGCATCGCGTATCGACGAGTTGCGGGCCTCGAAGGGGCGTCATACGGAGCCGAAGGAACGGCCCTGAGCGTCGATGCGGCAGACGCCGGCCCTCGACCTTATGGCGAGGGCCGGCGCGCTTATGGGGAAAATGAGGGAGAAGATGAAAACGACGCCGCGCGCACAACGGCAACGAAGCAGCGTATCGTTTCGAACAGGGCGGGGCCGACGAAGCCGCAGCAGGGGCGTCGATGCTCCGGCAGCTTTGAATCCATCGGCAGGAGAGACGTTTTGAATTCACTCGTCGCGATGGCGGCCGACGATCTTGCGCAAACCATTCGTGCGCGCGAGGTGTCGTGCCGCGAAGTGATGCAGGCTTACCTCGACCAGATCGATCGCTTCAATCCTTCGGTCAACGCGATCGTCGCGCTGCGCGAGCATGACGCGCTGCTTGCCGAAGCCGCGGAGAAAGACGCCGCGCTCGCTCGCGGACACTATCAAGGCTGGCTGCATGGCATGCCGCAGGCACCGAAGGATCTCGCGCAAGTCGCCGGCATGATCACCACGCTGGGCTCGCCGATTTTCCGCAACAACGTGACCGGCATCGACGGGATTGCCGTGGGGCGCGTGCGTCGCGCCGGGGCGATTTTCATCGGCCGCACCAACACGCCCGAGTTCGGTTTGGGCTCGCATACCTTCAACGAAGTCTACGGCGCGACGCGCAATCCGTACGACGCGAAGAAGAGCGCGGGCGGCAGCAGCGGCGGCGCGGCCGCGGCACTCGCGATGCGCCTCTTGCCCGTTGCCGATGGCAGCGACTTCGGCGGGTCGCTGCGCAATCCGGCGGCGTTTTGCAACGTGTATGGCATGCGTCCGTCGCGAGGCCGGGTGCCCGCGGGACCGGCTCCCGAGCGCTTCGTTCAGCAGCTCGGCACCGAAGGGCCGATGGGGCGCACGGTGAAGGATGTCGCGATGCTGCTCGCGATTCAGGCGGGCTTCGATGCGCGCGCGCCGCTGTCCCTGGCGGAAGATCCCGCGGTTTTCACGCATGCGCTCGACGCCGATGTGACGGGCCGGCGCATCGGCTGGATCGGCGACTGGAACGGCTATCTGCCGCTGGAGAGCGGCATTGCCGCGCTGTGCGAGCGCGGGCTCGGTGCGTTACGCGACATCGGTTGCGATGTCGATGAACTCGCGCCGCCCGTCGCGCCACAGAGTCTGTGGCAGACCTGGCTCGTGCATCGGCATTGGCTGGTCGGCGGCAACCTCCACGCGCTCTATCAGGACGAGGCGACGCGCGCGTTGCTCAAGCCCGAGGCAGTGTGGGAAATCGAGGGCATGCTCAAGCTTTCCGCGGCCGCTGTCTATGCGGCCAGTGTCGAACGTTCCCGCTGGTATGACGTGCTGCTCGGCGTGTTCGAACGCTTCGACTACCTCGCGGTGCCGACCGCGCAGGTGTTCCCGTTCGACGTGAACCGGCGCTGGCCGGATGCGATCTCGGGCGTGCAAATGGACACTTATCACCGGTGGATGGAAACGGTGTGCCCGTGGACGCTGTCGGGCTGCCCGGTGATCAACGTGCCGGTCGGTTTCAACGACGCGGGCTTGCCGATGGGCATGCAGTTGATCGGGCGGCCGCGCGGTGATTTCGCTTTGCTGCAGCTCGCGCGCGCGTATGAGCGGGCATGCGATTGGGTCAATGCGGTCTTGCCGCCGGCGTTGGCGGACGGAATCGAATGAAGCGTTACCAGGGCCTCTCATTAGCGTGAGCAGGCCATAGCACGAGATCAAATATGGATAGTCGCGAAACACGAAGGGACCTTATCGAGCTGCGCGATCGCTTTCGCGAATTCGCCGCCGAGCGGGACTGGGAGCAATTTCACACGCCGAAGAATCTGGCGACCGCACTGAGCGTCGAGGCGAGTGAATTGCTCGAGCCGTTTCAGTGGCTCGTTTCCGGAAACGAGGCGTTGGACGACGCCAAGCTGAAGGCCATCCGCCACGAAATGGCGGATGTGCTGGCCTATTTGGTGATGCTGGCGGACAAGCTCGACATCGACCTCTTTCAGGCGGCTTTGGAAAAGATCGAAATCAATCGCGCGAAGTATCCGGCGGGCAAGGTGCGAGGGGACTCGCGCAAATA
>DATGHJ010000061.1:0-7515 GCA_035308085.1 Trinickia sp.
GCTGATCATCGTCGTGTTCGACTTGAACCGCGATATCAACGGCGCTTCGCGCGACGTCGAGGCGGCGATCCAGGCCGCCCGCGCCGACTTGCCGACGACCCTGCGCAGCAACCCCACCTACCGCCAGTACAACCCGGCCGATGCGCCGGTAATGGTCCTCGCGCTCACCTCGGACACGCTGACCAAGGCCCAGCTCTACGACTCCGCCGATTCGGTGATTCAGCAGCAGCTCTCGCAGATCAGCGGCGTCGGGCAGATCACGCTGGGCGGCGGCGCGTTGCCGAGCGTGCGCGTCGAGCTGCAGCCGGGCAAGCTGACGAGCTACGGCATCGGCCTGGAAGACGTGCGCGCGGCAATCTCCGCCGCCAACGCCAACAGCGCGAAAGGCCACATCGATCAGGGCGACCAGCGCTACGAAATTCTGTCGAACGACCAGATCAGCAACGCCAAGCCATACAAGGACCTCATCGTCGCCTACCGCAACGATGCGCCCGTGATGCTGCGCGACGTGGCCCAAGTCATCGATTCCAACGAGAACATTCGCAACGCCGGCCTCTACAACGGCAAGTCGGCGGTGCTCGTGATCGTCTACCCGATGCCGGGCGGCAACGTGGTGAAGACGGTCCAGCAGATCCGCGCTCGGCTGCCGATCATCGAGGCGGCGCTGCCGAGCGATATCCGCGTGGGCGTCGCGCTCGATCGTTCGCAGTCGGTTGCCTCGTCCGTCGGCGATACCGAGCGCACGCTGTTCATCGCCGTGCTGCTCGTGATCGGCGTGGTGTTCATCTTCCTGCTGTCGCCGCGTGCGACGCTGATTCCGGCCACCGCGCTGCCCCTGTCGATCGTCGGCACGTTCGGGCCGATGTACCTGCTCGGCTACAGCATCGACAACCTCTCGCTGATGGCGCTGACGATCGGCACCGGCTTCGTCGTCGACGACGCGGTGGTCGTGCTGGAGAACATCGTGCGGCACCTGGAGGCGGGCATGGCGCCGCGCGAGGCGGCGTTGCAGGGCAGCGCCGAGGTGGGCTTCACGGTGATTTCGATGAGCCTGTCGCTGATTGCGGTGTTCCTGCCGATCCTGTTGATGCCGGGCGTCCTCGGCCTGCTGTTTCATGAGTTCGCGGTGACGCTGTCGATCGCGATCCTGATCTCGCTCGTCATCTCGTTGACCGTCACGCCGACGATGTGCGCCTACGTGCTTTCGCGCGAGCGCGCCGAACATTCGAAGGCGCGCTGGGCGCAGTGGGTCGAGGCACAGTTCGACCGCTTCAAGAACGCTTACTCGCGCTCGCTGCACGCGGTGCTCGACCATGCGCTTCTGATCGGCCTCGTGCTGATCGGTCTTCTGGTCGGGAACGTGTTCCTGTTCAAGCTGCTGCCCGCGACGTTCTTTCCCGAGCAGGACACCGGCATCCTGATCGGCCAGATCATCGCCGACCAGAGCATCTCGTTCCCCGCGATGCAGAAGAAGCTCGAGCAGTTGCAGAGCATCGTGGCGAAGGACCCGGCCGTGGAGGCGGTTGCGGGCTATACCGGCGGACGCGCGCTCAATACGGCGAACGTGTTCATCGAGCTCAAGCCGCTTGCCGAGCGCCATCTGTCGGCGACCGAAGTCGTCAATCGGCTGCGGCCGAAGCTCAATGCGGTGTCGGGCGCGCGGCTGTTCCTGCAAGCGCAGCAGGACTTGCGCATCGGCGGCCGGCAATCGGCGGCCGAATACCAGTACACGCTGACAAGCGACGATCCCGACGCGCTCTTCAAGTGGGTGCCGAAGCTCGTCACCGCGCTCGGCAAGTACCACGCGCAAATGACCGACGTGAACTCGGACCTGCAGCAAAACGGCCTGCAGACGTACATCAACATCAGCCGCAGCACCGCGCGGCGCTACAACTTCGAGCCGAACCAGATCGATAACGTGCTGTACGACGCGTTCGGCCAGCGCACGGTCTCGACGATCTACAACGCGCTCAATCAGTACTTCGTCGTGATGGAGGTGGCCCCGGATTATTGGCAGTATCCGCAGACGCTCGACAACGTGTTCCTCAGCGCGGCGGCGGGCAACCCGAGCGGCACGCAGCAGACCCAGATGCCGGGCGGCACGGTTTCGGCGGTCCAGGCGGCGGTGGCGGTGAGCACGGCGCAAACCGCCGGATCGAAGACCAACTCGCTCAACGCCGACGCCGAGGCCAATCAGCTCACCAACAGCATTTCGAACAGCAAGGGCGGCAGCTCGAGCGGCAGCGCCGACAGCACGGCGGCCGAAAGCATGGTGCCGCTGCCCGCGATGACGACCTACGTCAGCAACCATACGGCGACGCAGGTCAACCACCAGAGCGGGCTCGTCGCCGGGACGATCTCGTTCAACCTGCCCACGGGCGGTTCGCTCTCGCAGGCCAAGGTGGCCATCGACAAAGCCGCGCAGGACATCGGCATGCCGGCCTCGATCCACGGTGCGTTCGCCGGCGCGGCGCAAGCCTTTGCGCAGTCGATGTACGCGATCCCGCTCCTGATCCTGGCGGCGCTCGTCGTCGTGTACATCGTGCTCGGCATCCTCTACGAGAACACGATCCATCCGCTCACGATCCTGTCGACGCTGCCGTCCGCGGGCATCGGCGCGACGCTCTCGATGCTGATCCTCGGCACGCCGTTCTCGGTGATCGCGCTGATCGGCATCATCCTCTTGATCGGCATCGTCAAGAAGAACGGGATCATGATGGTGGACGTCGCGATCGAACTGCAGCGCAAGCAGGGCATGGACGCGAAGCAGGCGATCCACGAAGCGGCCGTGATCCGGCTGCGCCCGATCATGATGACGACCTTCGCCGCCGTGCTCGGCGCAGTGCCGCTCGCGGTCGGCATCGGGCAGGGCGCGTCGCTGCGCCAGCCGCTCGGCGTCACCGTGATGGGCGGCTTGCTTCTGAGCCAGGTGTTTACGCTGTACACGACGCCTGTGATCTACCTGTACCTCGATCGCTTGCGCAGCCGGATCGGCAAATGGAGCGTCGGGCTGCCGTGGAATCGCCGACCGGACGCATCGGACACGAGCGCATGAAGATAAAGACTCTATCGATACCGCTGACCGCCGCCTTGGCCTTGCTGCTCGGCGGCTGCCTGGTCGGGCCCGACTATCACAAGCCGCAAGTGGCCGTGCCCGCGCATTTTCAGGAACTCGACGGCTGGACCGAAGCCGAGCCCGACGCCGCGGCCGGACCGAAGGGCGACTGGTGGACCGGCTTTCACGATCCGCTGCTCGACGAACTGGAACCGCTCGTCTCCGTGTCGAACCAGACGGTGCGCCAGGACTACGCGAACTACCAGCAGGCGCTCGCCGAGGTGCGCCTGGCGCGAAGTGCGCTGTTTCCGACGATCGGCGTGACCGGCTCGGTGACGCGCGCGCGCAGCTCGACCGGCAGCCTGAGCAGCGCCAGCAGCGCGCGGCTCGCCAACTTCCAGCCGGTGAACAACTCGGGCTCGCTCGAAGGCGACGTCAGCTGGGCGCCGGACTTGTGGGGCCTCGTGCGCCGTCAGATCGAACAGAGCGCGGCCACGGCGCAGGCGAGCGAAGCGACGCTCGCGAACGCGACGCTGTCCGAGCAGATCGCGCTCGCCACGGCTGTCATCGATCTGCGGATCACCGATGCCAACATCGACCTGCTGCAGCACACCGTCGATGCATACACGGGCTATCTGCGCGTCGTCGCCGATCAGGACAAGGCGGGCACCGTGCCGCCGACCGATCTGATCACCGCTCGCACCCAGCTCGAGAACGCGCAGGCGAGCCTGATCGCGCTCGGCGTGGCCCGCGCGCAGAACGCGCACGCAATCGCAGTGCTGGTCGGCAAAAATCCGGAAGACCTGACGATCCCGCACAGCACCGCGCTGCCGACGCTGCCCGCGATCCCGACGGGCCTGCCGTCGACGCTGCTCGAACGCCGCCCCGACATCGCGATCGCCGAGCGCCAGATGGCGGCGGCGAACGCGTCGATCGGGGTGGCCGTCGCGGCTTATTACCCGTCGGTCTCGGTGTCGGGGCTCGATGGCTTCACGCAGTCGCCGTTGAACGGCTTGCTGCGCATCAGCAACTACGTCTGGTCGCTCGGCGGCAGCGCGACCGAAACGCTGTTCGACGGCGGCGCGCGCAGCGCCGAAGTGGCGGCGGCCAAGGCGGCCTACGACGCGACGGTGGCGAACTATCGCGGCTCGGTGCTGACCGCCTTCGAGAATGTCGAGAACGATCTCGCCGGCTTGCGCATCCTGGCCCAGCAGGCCGATGCACTCGCCGCCGCCGTGAGGGACGCGACGCGCGGCACGGAGATCGCGCTCAACGAGTATCAGGCGGGCACCGTCGACTACACGACCGTCGCGGTCGCGCAGACGACGCAGTTGAACGACGAGCAAGCGGCGCTGAATGTGCAGCAGCAAAGGCTGCTCGATGCGGCGTCGCTGATCGGCGATTTGGGGGGAGGGTGGTCGTCTGCGGAAATGCACGATCCGCGCGCGCAGCCGCAGCATGCGATCTTGCCGTAGGCCGGTGCTATTTCCCTGGGCACAGTAAAGCAAGGCTGACCCGAGCAGGGCCCGCCGTTCAGTACTCGCGGCGCACCATCATGCAAAGGGCGGCGCGCTCGCGCATTTCGTTTTCGTAGTTGGAGAGCACTTCGGTGAGCCGCCGCCCGATCTCGCGCGATTGCGCGATTTGCGGCGACTGCGGGGCGCGCAGCAGGAAGCGGTGCTCATGGCTGTGTTCGTCGAAGCGCATTCGCAGCTGGCCGCTTTCGACCAGCCGGTCGAGCAGCCGCCGGACGTCCTTGCAACTCACGCCCAACGATTGGGCAATGAACCCCGCGCGGTAATCGCGCTCGGGGCGCATCGCCGCCAGAATCCCTTCGGCTGAAAATTCGGAGAACGTCCGTGTACGGGGCATGCCATGTCCTTCATGCTGCGTCGTCGGTCCAATACTAGCTTCACAAAAACATTCCAGGCAGCCGGAGATCGCCGAAAAGCCAGTAGGAAAGGGACAGGCCCTGTCAGGAAATTCCCACGCGAGCGTTGCTGCGCTCGTGGTCCCGGTCGGTCTGCCGGTCGTCGAAAGGGCTGCGTTCGTGCGCGCGGCTATCGCGTTCGACCCACTGGCGCGCCCAATCGAGCGCGTATTGCTGGGCCGCCATCATGTCCGGGAAAGCGCGGCCGACGAGCCCCGAGCGCGCCACCCGCTTGCCGTGCCTCGTAATCTCGGCCCAGCCGCGAAAGGTCTGGTCGCCGACCACGTCGGCCGCCGCGTAGATCACGTAGCCGCGCTCGTCCGCCACTCTCGCGCCGTGGGAGGCGAGACCCATCCAAAGCCGTCCCTTCGAGCGAAACGCTTGCGTCGGCCCCTCGGAATCGTTCGAAGCGGGCGCGGACGAAGGCGACTGCCATGAACCGGGACTGCTCCAGAACACGCGATGCGGCGCGGGAACGCAGGGGCTTTCCGGCGGCGGCGCCGGAGTCCGCACGCTGTCCGGACCGCGCGGGTCGCGGGGTCCGGGCGCCGCGGACTGGCTCGACCGCTGCAGGCGGCGTGGAATCACGCGCCCCGCGTCCGTCAGCAGCCGCAGCATTTCGTCGAGCGCGCCATTGTCGCGCCACTCGTCATAACGGCGCCGGCACGTCGGAATCGACGGAGAGCCGTCGGGCAATCTCGTCCAAGGCCGACCGGTCGTGAGCATCCAGAGGATCGCGTTGGCGACCTCGCGCGATTGCACGCGCGGCCTGCCACGCGGACTGAGACTGACGATCGGCGTGTCGGCAAAGAGGTGAGCCAACATCGCCCATTCGTCGTCGGTGAGTTCATCGAAGCCCATGCGCTTTTCCACACAGCCGGATCGGGCCGTGCCGTCGAAACCCCGAGACCATGGATTCTTGATTTCTTGCTGAGGCGTCGGCGATTTACCGACAGGTCCATCGTAGGTGCGCAAATTACCGGTCACATTCGGGAAGCGCGGAACGTGCGTACAGAGCGTGCTGATTCGCGTGTCAGGAAATCCTGACACGCGAATCATCCGACAAATCGGCGCTCGGGTTCAAGGCGTGGCGCGATGGCGCCAAGGCCGCGTGCCGCTGCGGTAACGAGGACGACGTTGCCGGACGTGGGTTTTCTGTTCCTTGAAGCATGTCAGCCGGCGAGGGCGGCTTCGAACGCAGCGGCGACGGCGCAGACCTGTTCGTCGGCGCCGTGGCGCCCGACGATCTGCAACCCGGCCTTGAGCGGCGCGCCGTCGATCGGCAGCGGCAGGCTCAGCGCCGGATGACCGCTGAGATTGAACGGGCGGATCAGCGCCGACATCGCGATCACCGACACACCGCGCCGCGCGTCCTCGAGCGTGATCGGCAGTGCGGGCAGTGTCGGCATGACGATCACGTCGACGCTGTCGAGCGCGCGATCGACCGCCTCGGTGAAGCGGCGGCGCACGCGCTCCGCTGCGCTCACCTGGTCCGGCGTCGTGAGCGAAGCGGCACGCAGGCGGGCTTCGAGATCCGCGCCGAGCTTGCCGCTATCGACGAGATGGCCGAACGCGGCCCACGTCTCCGCGTTGATGATCGCGAGTCCCGCCTGGAACGCTTCGGCGAGGCCCGCGAGTTCGATCGCCTGCGATGTGAAGCCCGCGCGTTGCGGCGCGCGCGCGACGGCGGCGAGCAGGTCCGCTTGCGCATCGACATTGGCGGCGCCGACCCTCAACGCCGTCATGTTTTTCAGCGCGGCGTCCTTGTCGAACCCGGGCGCGATGACGCTCATCGTCTCGACCATCGTGCGGACGTCGCGCGCAAACGGGCCGACGCAATCGAGCGTCGACTCGGCGGGCGCGATGCCGCGCCGGGAAACGCGCCCGAACGTCGGCTTGAATCCGGCCACGCCGCAACACGCGGCGGGCCCGCGAATCGAGCCGCCCGTGTCGGTGCCGAGCGCGGCGTCGGCGAGCCCGAGGCCGACCGCGGAGGCCGAGCCGCTCGACGAGCCGCCCGGAATACGCGTCGCGTCCTGCGGGTTGACGGGCGTGCCGGTGTAATCGTTGATGCCGGTCATGCCGAACGCGAGTTCGTGCATGTTGGCCTTGCCGATGATCTTCCAGCCCGCGTCGAGCAGCCGCTGCACGACCTGAGCGTGCTGTTGCGCGGGCGCGGCATCGGCGAGCGCGCGGCTCGCGCCCGTCGTGGGCATGCCCGCGATGTCGATGGTGTCCTTGATGGCGACGCTCGGGCCGTCGCCGCCAAGCAAGAAGGCACGGATTAATGCGCTCATTGATTCGGCTCCGTTAAATCGGTCACTCGGGGGGCGGGGCGCGGCGACACGCGCCACGGCGCATCGAAAAGACGTTCGGTGCGAAAGTGCGCGATGAGCCATTCGGCAGCATCGGGCGCGGGCACGAAGTCCACTTCGAGCCGCGCGCCAATCAGCTCGGCGTGATCGTCCACGTAGCCCGACGCCTGCAGCATGATCCAGCGTCCCTTCGCGTGCCCCGGCGCTGGCATGTC
>DATGHJ010000062.1:0-2814 GCA_035308085.1 Trinickia sp.
GACGGGCGGTGCGAAGGGCATCGAGCCGTTCGTGCAGAAGTTCCAGCAAGGCATGCTGCGCGTGAAGTACGCGAACGTGCCGGTTGTCGCGGCGGTGTCGGGCATCGCGCTCGGCGGCGGGTGCGAACTCGCGTTGCATAGCGCAAAGCGCGTCGCGCACGTCGAGAGCTATCTCGGGCTCGTCGAAGTCGGCGTCGGTCTCGTGCCGGCCGGCGGCGGTCTCAAGGAAGCGGCGTTGCGCGCGGCAGACGCGGCGAATGCGGTCGGCTTGACGAGCGAATTGCTGAAGTTCGCGACGAAGTCGTTCGAAAACGCGGCGATGGCGAAAGTTTCGGGCTCGGCGCTCGAAGCGCGCTCGATGGGCTATCTCAAGCCGTCCGACACGATCGTCTTCAACGTGTTCGAGCTGCTCGACACCGCGAAGAAGGAAGCGCGCGCACTGGCTGCGGCAGGTTACCGTCCGCCGTTGCGCGCCACGCAAATCCCGGTCGCGGGCCGCTCGGCGATTTCGACGATCAAGGCGCAGCTCGTGAACATGCGTGACGGCGGCTTCATCAGCGCGCATGACTACCTGATCGCGAGCCGCATCGCCGAAGCGATCTGCGGCGGCGACGTCGAAGCGGGCAGCCTCGTCGATGAAGAATGGCTGTTGACGCTCGAGCGCCGTGCGTTCGTCGATCTGCTCGGTACGCAGAAGACGCAGGAACGGATCATGGGCATGCTGCAAACCGGCAAGCCGGTGCGCAACTGACCGAGTGCGCTTGTGATCGACCGCTGAGGGCTTGGAGTAAGTGCTGAAGCACTAACTCCAAGCAACCACAGCATGGGATCGGAGTACGCGCTAAAGCGCTAACTCCAAGCAACTACAGCATGGGATCGGAGCTACAAATGAGCAAACAATTGCAAGACGCATATATCGTCGCCGCCAGCCGCACGCCCATCGGCAAGGCGCCGCGCGGCGTGTTCAAGAACACGCGCCCGGATGAGCTGCTGGTGCACGCGATCAAGGCGGCTGTGGCGCAGGTGCCAGGGCTCGATACGTCGGTGATCGAAGATGCGATCGTCGGCTGCGCGATTCCCGAGGCGGAGCAGGGCCTGAACGTCGCGCGCATGGGCGCGCTGATCGCGGGCCTGCCGCAGTCGGTCGGCGGCGTGACCGTCAACCGTTTCTGCGCATCGGGCGTGACCGCGCTCGCGATGGCAGCGGACCGCATTCGCGTCGGCGAAGCGGAAGCGATGATCGCGGGCGGCTGCGAGTCGATGAGCATGGTGCCGATGATGGGCAACAAGCCGTCGATGTCGCCGCATATCTTCGATCGCAGCGAAGACTTCGGCATCGCCTACGGCATGGGCCTGACCGCCGAGAAAGTGGCGGAGCGCTGGAAAGTAAGCCGCGAGGCGCAGGACCAGTTCTCGGTCGAGTCGCACCGCAAGGCAATCGCGGCGCAGCAGGCCGGCGAATTCAAGGACGAGATCGCGGCGTACACGCTCGCCGAGCGCTTCCCCGATCTCGCGACCGGCGAGATCAAGGTGAACGCGCGCGAGATTGCGCTCGACGAAGGTCCGCGTCCCGATACCTCGCTCGAAGGTCTGGCGAAGCTGCGTGCGGTGTTCGCGGCGAAGGGTTCCGTCACGGCGGGCAACAGCTCGCAGACCTCGGACGGCGCGGGCGCGCTGATCGTCGTGTCGGAAAAGATCTTGAAGCAGTTCAACCTGACGCCGCTCGCGCGCTTCGTGAGCTTCGCCGTGCGCGGCGTGCCGCCCGAAATCATGGGTATCGGCCCGAAGGAAGCGATTCCGGCCGCGCTCAAGGCCGCGGGCTTGAAGCAGGACGACATCGACTGGATCGAGCTGAACGAGGCGTTCGCGGCGCAATCGCTTGCCGTGATTCAGGACCTCGGTCTGGATCCTTCGAAGGTCAACCCGCTCGGCGGCGCGATCGCGCTCGGCCACCCGCTCGGCGCGACGGGCGCGATCCGCGCATCGACGGTCGTTCATGGACTGCGCCGCCGCAACCTGAAGTACGGCATGGTGACGATGTGCGTCGGCACCGGCATGGGCGCGGCGGGCATCATCGAGCGTCTGTAAGCACGGCACTGCACTGACTACGGTTCGCGTGCGTCGGGACGAAACCCGGAGTGCGCGAACCGTTTTTTATCTAGCAGCGGGAACCGCTGGCAAGGAGACAACCATGGACATCCTGATCGAACACGCCGAAGGCGTGATGACGATTGCCTTCAACCGGCCGGACAAGAAGAACGCGATCACGGCCGCGATGTATCAGACGATGGCCGACGCGCTCACCGGCGCGCAGGACGATCCGTTGGTGCGCGCGGTCCTGGTCCGCGGCAGCGTGGGCATCTTCAGCGCGGGCAACGATCTCGAAGACTTCATGAAGCAGCCGCCCAAGGGCGAGGACGCGCCGGTGTTCCAGTTTCTGCGGCGCATCAGCACGATGGGTAAGCCGGTGGTGGCGTCGGTGGCGGGCGCGGCGATCGGCATCGGCACGACGCTGCTGTTGCATTGCGACCTCGTCTACGCGGCCGATTCGGCTGTGTTTTCGCTCCCGTTCGCGCAGCTCGGGCTGTGCCCGGAAGCGGCTTCGAGCCTGCTGCTGCCGCGCATCGCGGGCTACCAGCTCGCCGCGGAAAAGCTGATGCTCGGCGAAGCGTTCGACGCGAAGGAAGCGCACCGCATGGGTATCGTCAACCGCGTGCTGCCGGCGGCGGAAGTCGAAGCGTTCGCGCTCGCGCAGGCCGCGAAGCTGGCCGCGCTGCCTGCGTCGTCGCTGCGCGTGACGAAGTCGCTGATGAA
>DATGHJ010000063.1:0-7755 GCA_035308085.1 Trinickia sp.
AGCACGTCGATGTGCACGAGGCCATGCCGCGTGTCCGGCAGGATGCGCGGCACGGCAAGCCGTTTCGCCGCCGCGACGACGCGTGCGCGGGTCGCCGCCGACACGCTCCCGCGCTCGTTCAGCACCCGGTCGACTGTCGCAACGCTGACGCCCGCCTCGGCCGCAATCTCCTCGAATCGCGCGCTGCGCTTGCGCCACGCCGGGGTATGAGGCTCACTTTCGCTGCCTTTCGTCACACTTGTCTCCTATCGACTCGTTTTCGCCACGCCTCGATACGGCGCATCAACGCCACTGCGGCTTCTCCGTGACGCTATGAGTTTGACGAAAAAACGTCAATCTTTTCGTTGAGGCGGCGGCCCGGCGAACCTACGCTGCACACATCGAATCCTGCTGCGGCAACGCCTTCGGGCGCCCCGGATTCAACCAGCCGACCACCCAAGCTTTGCATGGGACAGGAGACAGTAGCGATGAGCACACCACACAGCGTCGCGGCGCCTGCCGGCACGGCGCGCAGCGCCGAACCCGGTCCGGGCATCGAAGGCGGCGAGGAAGTCTGGTTTCGCCCGTTCATAGCGCGCCCAACGCTCAAGCAGCTAATGAAGCGCAGCGACTCGGAAAGCTTGAAGAACTTCGGGCTGTGGCTCGCGCTGCTCGCCGCCTCGGGCGCGGCAGCCGCCTATGGCTGGGGCACGCGGTGGGCGCTTCCCGCGTTCTTCGTCTACGGCACGATCTATTGTTCGAGCGACGCCCGCTGGCACGAACTCGGCCACGGCACGCCGTTCAAGACGCCCTGGCTCAACCAGGCCTTCTATCAGCTGTGCTCGTTCATGACGATCCGCGAAGCGACGCTGTGGCGCTGGAGCCACGCGCGCCATCACACGCATACGATCATCACCGGCCGCGACCCCGAGATTCAAGTGGAGCGTCCGCCGCGCCTTCACGAAATCCTTCTCGACTTCTTCTATCTCGTCGGCGGCACCAAGGAAGTCATCAAGATCGCGCGCCATGCATGCGGCTCGATCGCGCCGGAGATCGCCGACTTCGTGCCCGCCAGCGAGCGCCGCAAGCTGGTCTGGACGAGCCGCGCGTACGTCGTCATCCTCGCCGCCCTGATCACGTGGTGCGTGTCGATCCATAGCGTCCTGCCGCTCCTGTTCGTCTGGACGCCGCGCTTCTATTGCGGCTGGTTTCACCAGACGCTCGGCCTCACGCAGCACGCGGGCCTCGCGATGAACGTCACCGATCATCGGCTCAATACGCGCACCGTCTATATCAATCCGGTGTTCCGCTTTCTGTACATGAACATGAACTACCACGTCGAGCATCACATGCTGCCGATGGTGCCCTTCTACGCGCTGCCGCGCCTGCATGAAGCGATCCGCTCGCAGACGCCGCCGCCGTATCCGAGCCTCTGGTCGGCCTATCGCGAGATGGTCCCCGCGCTCATCAAGCAGACCCGCGACAGCTCGCATTTCATTCGCCGCGAAATCAAAACCGAAGCCGAAGTGCGCGAGTCGCAGCGCACGGCGGCGTGAAGCACCGCAACAGGGCGCGGATAACCATCAAGGAGACGTGAAATGGTTGAGCAACGCGAATGGGTCGTCGCGTGCAGCACCGGCGACATCGATGAAGAAGACGTGATCCGTTTCGATCACGGCAGCGCGACCTTCGCCGTCTATCGCATCGGCGGCAGCTTCCACGCGACCGACGGCTGGTGCACGCACGAACAAGCGCATCTCGCCGACGGCTTCGTGCTCGGCAACGTAATCGAGTGTCCGCGCCATCAGGGGCGCTTCGATATCGCGACCGGCAAGCCTCTGTGCGCGCCCGTGTGCGAGCGGCTGAAGACGCATCCGGTGCGCGTCGAGGGCGACGCGGTGCTGATCGGGATTCCCGCCGGAGAGCCGGCATGACGCACGACACTGCCATCGTCATTCTCGGCGCCGGTCTTGCCGGCGCGCGCGCCAGCGTCGAGTTGCGCGAAGCGGGCTACACCGGGCGCATCGTGTTGATCGGCGGCGAGGCGCATGCGCCCTACGATCGTCCGCCGCTTTCCAAAGCGGTCCTCCTCCACGAGAAAACGATCGCCGACTGCGCGCTCTACGCCGCGGACCACTACGCGCAACATGCGATCGACTTGCAGCTTGCCCGGCAGGCCATCGCGATCGATCGCGCCGCGCGTGAGGTCCGGCTCGATAACGGCGACGCGATCCGCTACAGCAAGCTGCTGTTCGCAACCGGTGCCGAGCCGCGCCAGCTCGCCGTGAACGGGGCGAGCAAAGCGGGTGTGATGACGCTGCGCACTGTCGACGACGCCGGACGTCTTGCCGTGCGCCTCTCGCCCGGGCAGCGCATCGCGATCGTCGGCGGCGGCTTCATCGGGCTCGAGGTGGCCGCCAGCGCGCGCCGTGCGAGCTGCGAGGCGACGGTGATCGAAGCGGGCGAGCGTCTGTTGATGCGCGCGGTACCGGCCGCGATCGCCGAGCGGATCGCAGCGCGTCATCGCGCAGCCGGCGTGCGGTTTCGGTTCGGGGCGCAAGTCGCCGAGATCGCCGGTCACGATGCGGCGCGAGAAGTGTGTCTTGCGGACGGTGAGCGGATTCCTTGCGATACGGTCGTCGTCGGCATCGGCGCCGAACCGCGCACGGCGCTCGCACGCGCCGCAGGGCTGGCGATCGCCGACGACACGAAAGGGATCGTCGTCGACGAGCGTCTCGCGACGCGCGACCCCGACATCTTCGCGGCCGGCGACGTCGCATCGTTCCCTCACCCGCTCTACGGCGCACGCGTTCGCCTCGAATGCTGGAAGAACGCGGAAGACCAGGCCCGCGTCGCCGCGCGCGGCATGATCGGCGGCGTCAGCCGCTATCAAGCCGTGCCGTGGTTCTGGTCCGATCAGTACGAGATGTCGATCCAGATCGCCGGGCTCCCGCAGTTCGGCAGCGAGCAGGTGGCGCGCGAAACCGCGGACACGCTGCTGCTCTTTCATCTGCGCGCTGACGGCACGCTCGCAGCCGCAAGCGGCGTCGGCACGGGCGCGGTCGGCCGCGACGTGCGGGTCGCTCAGCTGCTGATCGAGCGCGGCGCGCGCATCGAGCCGTCCGAGCTTGCCGATCCGTCGGTCAAGCTCAAGTCGCTCCTCGCCGCCGTTCCCGCCTGACGGCGCCAACCCGACCACGATCGCCCATGACATCCCTGCAAATCGGCGTGAATATCGACGGCGTGCTCCATCACGACGGCCTGCCGTTTCCCGACACCGCGACGCGCTTCCAGATGATCGCCGAGGCCGGCGTCTTCGATTATGTCGAGAAGAATCCGCAGCCCGGCGAGGACCTTGCGCCCTGCGTCGGCCTGTGCGAGCGCTACGGTCTGCCGCTGCGCGTCATCGGCGGCATCTTCCGCGCGGGGCGCGACGAGGCCCAGCTTGCAACGGTCATCGAATGGGCGACGCGCTTCGGATCGAAAATCGTCAATTGCCAGCTCTACGCGCATCACGCCGACGGCCATTGCCTCACCGATGCCGAAGTCGCCGCCTTCTATGCGACCGCTTGCGAATGGGCGGACAAAGCGGGCTGCGTGCCGAGCCTCGAAGTGCACGTCGACATGTGGAGCGAAGACTTCGGCCGCGTCGCGAGCGTCGCCGAACGGCTCGCGCGCGACGGCATTGCGCTACGGCTCACGCTCGATCACTCGCATCTGATCTTCAAGATCGGCAATGCCGGCGAGCTCCACGCATCGGGAATCCGCCAGCCGGGCGAGCCCGGCGAGATCGTGCTCGACCCGGCCTCGCCGCAAGCCATCTACACACAGTGGATCGCGCGTGGCTGGGTCCATCACGCCCACGCGCGCAGCGTGGCGCCGAACAATCCGCCGAACGCGTGGATGCAGCGTGCCGACGGCAGGCCCGGCCGTGGCATCCAATATCCGTTCGTCGAGCCTGAGCTGGCGCAATGGCACGGCGACTGGCAAGAAACCGCGCTCGCGCCTTGGAAGCTCGCCGTGCAGCAACTGCTCGCGCACCGCGCCAAAGGCGCAAGCCATACCCCGCAGCAGATCAGCTGCGAGTTCATTCCGTTTCCCGATTACGGCGGCGGCGCACGCTATTCGATTTTCGACAACAACGTAGCGTGCGCCGAGTGGCTGCGCGAGACGTGGCGCCGCGCGCTAGTCACCGGAGCCTGAGAGGGCAAGAGAACGATCACCCTGTCAAGAAGGAGAAGACGTTGAAAAACCCAGCCTTGCAGTTTGCGTTGAACCGGATGAGCGCACCATGCATCACGTTCGGGGAATTCGCGGCGCTATGCCGCCGGCTCGATGTCGGCGCGATCGAAATTCGCAACGACTTGCGCGGCGTCGAGATCGAAGACGGCGCGAGCGCCGCGGCGATCAAGGCGGCAGCCGCGGAGAACGGGCTCACGATCCTGTCGATCAACGCGTTGCAGCGTTTCGATCTGTTCGACGCGACGCGCGCGAGCGAAGCCCTGGCGCTCGCGCAATACGCGGCCGCATGCGGCGCGCAGGCGCTCGTGCTGTGCCCGACGAACAGCCGCCGGGACGAGCGCGCGGCCGCCGAACGGCATGCCAACCTGACGGCGGCGCTCAAGCATCTGAAATCGATTCTCGAAGACCACGGCCTCGTCGGCTTGATCGAGCCGCTCGGCTTCGAGGAATGCGCGCTGCGCCGCAAGTCCGACGCCGTGAAGGCGATTTACGATGCGGCGGGCGAGCGCCACTTCCAGCTCGTCCACGACACGTTCCACCACCATCTGAGCGGCGAGGACATCTTCTATCCCGACTTGACGGGTCTCGTGCACGTGTCAGGCGTCGAAGACCGCGAGCTCTCCGTGGACCGGATGCGCGACGGACATCGCGTGCTGGTCGGCGCCGCCGACCGTCTCGACAACATCGGCCAATTGAACACGCTGTTTGCGCGCGGCTATCGCGGACACGTCTCCTTCGAACCCTTCTCGGACGTCATTGCGCAAGCAGCCGATATCGAAACACGCTTGCGCGAAAGCATTGCATATCTGCGCGCGAACGTCGGCGCCGGGCAACTGAACGCCGCGTAGCGGCGAGCCACGCCAAGCGGCAACGTGGCACGGGTCCTAGCCCGCGACAGACCGGCAGACCACGCCGCCCCTTGGTTTTCATCGCAGTTTCATCAACAAGCCGGAGATCACGGCAATCAGGAGACACCGCATGAACCGCTGGACCCAATCCCTTTGCGCGCTTTCGATCGCAACGATGGCGCCGCTCGCGGCATTTGCCAACACCACGATCGGCGTCTCGATGGCGCACTTCGACGACAACTTCCTGACCACGGTGCGCAACGCGATGTCGGCCGAGGGCAAGGCGAAGAACGTGAACCTCGATTTCGAGGACGCGCAAGGCGACGTCGGGCGCCAGGTAAGCCAAGTGGAGAGCTTCGTGTCGCAACGGGTTGCGGCGATCATCGTGAACCCCGCCGACGCGTCCGCCACCAAGCGCATGACCGACGCCGCGCGCAAGGCGGGCATCCCGATCGTCTACGTGAACCGCAAGCCCGACGAGCCGATGGGCAACGGCGCGTACTTCGTCGGCTCCGACAGCCTTGTCGCAGGCCATCTGCAGATGGAATACCTCGCTAAGCAGATGAAAGGCCAAGGCAAGGTCGCGATCATGCTCGGCGAACTCTCCACTGACGCGACGCGCGATCGCACGAAGGGCGTCAAGGATATCGTCGCGAAGAACCCCGGCATCCATGTCGTCGAAGAGCAGACGGCCAACTTCGACCGCAGCCAGGGCATCAACCTCGTGAGCCAGTGGCTCAGCGCCGGCAAGAAATTCAATGCAATCGCGGCCAACAACGACGAAATGGCGATCGGTGCGTTGATCGCGATGAAGCAGGCGGGCGTGTCGCCGAAGGACGTGCTCGTGGGCGGCGTCGACGCCACCAAGGACGCCCTCAATGCAATGGCGAAGGGCGACCTCGCCGTCACCGTGTTCCAGGACGGCCGCGGGCAAGGCAAGCAGTCGGTCGATACGGCGCTCGAGGTTGCCCGGGGCGACAAAAGCGTGCCGAGCGAAACCTGGATTCCCTATCAGCTCGTGACCCCTGACAACTACAAGACCTTCCTGAACAAGTAAGCGCATGCCCTCGGGGCCGAGCGCCCCGCTCCCTCAACGCGATGGAGTCACGCCATGTCTGACCTCAGCACACTAGAGCGCGACCGCACGACGGCGCGCTCGAGCGCCGCGCCACTGTTCGCAGCGCGCAATATCCGCAAGGCGTTTCCGGGCGTCGTCGCGCTCGACGACGTGTCGATCGACATCCGCGCCGGCAAGGTGCACGCGCTGATGGGAGAGAACGGCGCGGGCAAGTCGACGATGATGAAGATCATCGCGGGCGTCCAGGCGCCCGATGCCGGCTCGCTGCACTTCAAGGGCGAGCGCATCGTCTTGAAGAGCCCGCGCGACGCGCTCGGCAAAGGCATCGCGATGATCCACCAGGAGCTGAACCTCGTGCCCGACATGACCGTGGCCGAGAACATCTGGATCGGCCGCGAACCGCGCAACGCCGTCGGGCTCGTGAAGCACGGCGCGCTCAACCGGCGCACGAGCGAGCTGTTCGAGACGCTCGCGATCGAGATCGATCCGCAAACGCGGCTCGGAGCGCTCAGCATCGCGAACCGGCAGATGGTCGAGATCGCGAAGGCCGTGTCGTTCGATTCCGATCTGCTGATCATGGACGAGCCGACCTCCGCGATTACCGACAAGGAAGTCGAGCATCTGTTCCGGATCATCGGCAGTCTCAAAGCACGCGGCAAAGCGATCATCTACATCACGCACAAGATGGACGAGGTGTTCCGCATCGCCGACGACATCTCGATCTTTCGCGACGGGCATCACGTGCTCACGCGCGCCGGGAGCGAATTCGACCCGGCGTCGCTGATCGCGGCGATGGTGGGCCGCGAGCTCGACCAGGTCTTTCCGAAGCTCGAGGTCGAGCCGGGCGAGGTCGCGCTCTCGGTGCGCAACCTCGGTCTTGCCGGCGTGTTCTCGAACGTCAGCTTCGATCTGCGCTACGGCGAGATTCTCGGCTTCGCCGGCTTGATGGGCTCGGGCCGCACCGAGGTCATGGAAGCGCTGTTCGGCGTGCGCCCCGCCGATAGCGGCGAGATGCAAATCGACGGCGAGCCGGTCGCGATCCGCTCGCCCAAGCAGGCCATCGCCGCCGGCATGGCGTTCCTCACCGAAGACCGCAAGGATAGCGGGCTGTTCTTGAAGCTCTCGGTCGGCGAGAACATGCAGATCTGCGCGCTGCCCCGGCATTCGGCATTCGGCTTCGTGCGGCAGCGGCGCGTCGACGCGTCGTGCGAGGCGATGTGCAAGCGGCTCTCGGTCAAGACGCCGGGCCTCCACGAAATCATCGAGAACCTGAGCGGCGGCAACCAGCAAAAAGTGCTGCTCGCGCGGTGGCTCTTGAACAAGCCGAAGATCCTGATCCTCGACGAGCCGACGCGCGGCGTCGACGTTGGCGCCAAGGCCGAGATTCACGCGCTGATCACGCAGCTCGCGAAAGAAGGCGTCGCGATCGTCATGATCTCGTCCGAGTTGCCTGAAGTGATGGGCATGAGCGACCGCATCCTCGTGATGCACGAACGCCGGGCGAACGGCATCCTGCCGCGCTCGGTCGCAACACAGGAAGCGATCATGGCGCTCGGCTCGGGCGTCGCGCTCTGACGTGTTCGACATGCGTCGCGGCATCACCCCCCA
>DATGHJ010000064.1:0-8946 GCA_035308085.1 Trinickia sp.
GATCAAGTCGCCGTTGGCCCAGCCGAACGCGTTGATCGTGCCGGTGATGTAGGCGGCGTACACCGAGTTGTTATCGACGTGCGCCCATTGCTTGTATTGCGCCGCGGTCATTTCGGCGTGGGCGTTGACGGCGAAACACGCCGTAAGCAAGGCCAGCGCGGGGGTTCGTATCTGCATGGTGGGGTCCTTCCTTGTGCCCTTTTGTGCTTATGTCGCTGATGTTGATTCTGGCGAGCATTGTAGGGCAGGCGGGTAGGGCAGCGTTGTTTGAGATCGAAAGCTGCGCGTAAGGCGAAACCGGCAGCGCGCTCGTCGAGCGCGGCGCGCGGTTCGCCTGGCACCCGCGATTCACGAACGCTTACGCGGGCAGCTTCGGTGCGGCGGGCATGTCCACCGGTACGCGCGTCGTCGCGTGCAGATAGTTGGTCACCGTCTTGTCGCCGATCACGACGATCGCGTCGACGAGGTTCGCCTTCGTCCATCCCGCGGCGAAGAACGCATCGACGAGCGCTTGATCGGCGTGGCCGCGATTGACCGCAATGTTCTTCACGAGGCGCGCGAGCGCATCGAACTTCGCATCGAAGCTCGCACGGCCGCCGCGGATCTCGAGAATCTGCTCGTCGGAGAAGCCGCTCATCTTGCCGATCATGGTGTGGGCGGCGAGACAGTATTCGCACTCGTTGACCTGGCTCACGACGAGGTTGACGATTTCGCGCGCCTTGCCGGTGATGCTGCTCTTGCCGTTCTGGAACGCGAGATAGTTGCCGAGCGCGTGCTCCGAATGCGCGAGCGTCGCATACAGGTTCGGGACCGAGCCGATGCTGCGCTTCAGATCGTCGAAGACCGCCTGGTTGGCCGGGGAGACTTCGTCGCGGGTCGGGACATTGATCGTTGCCATGAGATTTTCCTGATTCAGCAAGTGGGTAGAGGGTGGCGCTGCTTTAACGCATCGGCGTTGGAAGAACTGTGGCGCAATCGCGGTGGCTCAAGTAGGCGGGTGGCGCTCCTATCACCTATTCCAGCCGGGCATAGATCGGCGGTGCGCCGTTTCGCCATGCCCGGCGACCGCTCGACGTTTGACGGTGCGCCGCACGAGCTTCTACCATGCGCACGAGGAGGAACGATCATGGACCGTCTGACGGCGATGGAGACGTTTGTTTGCGTAGTGGATTCGGGGTCTTTCTCGGCGGCGGCACGGTTGCTCAATGTCGGCCAGCCCGCCGTTTCGAAATCGATTGCGCTGCTGGAAGAACGGCTCGCGGTGCGGCTGCTGCTGCGCTCCACGCGCGGCCTGACGCCCACCGAGGCGGGCCTCGCCTTCTACGAGCGCGCAAAACGCGCAATCGAAGAGACGGAGGAAGCCGAGCTTGCCGCACGCGGCGCGGGCGCCAATCTGTCGGGCAGGTTGCGCGTTTGCGCCGCGGTTACGTTCGCGAGACTGCACATCGTGCCCGCAATGGGACGCTTTCTCGAGCAGTACCCGGATCTCACGCTCGATGTCGTGCTCGACGATCGCAATGTCGATTTGCTCGAAGAGGGCGTCGACGTCGCGCTGCGCATGGGCAAGCTCGACGATTCGGGCATGACGGCGCGCAAACTGAGCGAGGCGCGCCGGCTCGTCGTCGGGACCCCGGCGTACTTCGAAAAGGCCGGCGTGCCGGCCACGCCGGCCGAACTTGCGGCGCACCAGGCCATCGTCTATGGCCAGCGCTACGGCGGCACGGCGTGGACGTTCCGGCGCGAAAGTTCGGAGGTGTCGGTCGCGGTATCGGGGCGCATGACGGTCAGCGCCGCCGAAGGCGTGCGCGAGGCGGTGCTGGCCGATCTCGGGGTCGCGGTGGCGTCCGAATGGATGTTTGCCGGCGAATTGCGCAGCGGCAAGGTGCGCGCCGTGCTCCTCGACTGGCTCCTGCCGCCGATCGAACTATGGGCGGTGTTCCCGGCCGGCCGCATGGTTAGCGCGAAGGCTCGCGCCTTTGTCGGCTTCGTTGAAGAGACGCTGGAGTCGGCAAGCGCCGCGCAATCCGAATCGGCCGTTTAGCTCCCGTCATTCTTTCCGGCAATAAGTGTTATGCGCTTGAAGTGCGTAGGGCGAGACGTGCGGCGTGGGTACACTCGATCGCATCCCATCGATCTATCAGGAAGCTTTCGACATGCGTGTTCTGGTGACCAGCGCCTCCGGCGCCAATGGCGACGGCTACGGCGCGCTTTTGTCGTTCGGACTTGATGGCGCGCCGCTCGGTCCGTTCAGCGACGACCCGCGTATCGCCGACCCGCGCGGCTTGAGCGTGAGCCCCGATCGGCGGCATCTCTATGTGAACAGCGGAAGCGACCGCGTGCTCGCGCTCGATACGCGCGGAATCGTGATGCGCGATACCGGCCCCGTGCCTGGGCTCAATGCCGGAGGCGGCATTTTCGGGGCCGATGGACGTTACTACGTCGGGTTGCGCAGCGCACGCAGCATCGCGGCGTTTTCCCCTGCGCTTGACGGTCCTGCGAAGCCCGTTCTGCCGAGCGGCGTCGTGCCGTTTCCTCGCGGATTTGCGTTCGATGCCGATGGAAGGCTCTTTCTGGCTTCCGGCATCGGGCCGGGCGGCGAGGGAGAAAACACCATCGCGGTGTTCGACGCGCGCGGCCAGTTGTCGAGCCCCCGCTTCATCTCCGACGATGCAGTCAGCCCGCTCGACCTGATCGTCGCGCCGAACGGCAACGTGCTGGTGTCCAGCGAATTCCCGTTCGGCAAAGCCGACGCCGTCGCCACCATACGCGAATACGACGGCGCGACCGGCAGACTGGTCCGCGTGTTTGCCGCGGACCCGAACACGCGTTTTCAAAGACCCAGGGGATTGCGTTTCGGTCCCGGCGGAAATCTGTTCTGCGTCGCGCGCGATAACGTGCTCGCGTTCGACTTCGCCGACGGCCGATGCCTTGGTCCCATCATCGCCATGCCGAAGCTCAACGGCCAAGCCATCGCGTTCTTCGCTTGACGCACGCGATCGACGCGAGCGTCAAGCATTCAACGTCACATGCAGCGGCCAGGCACTGCGTGACGCTCCTCCTTCGATTGACGCTGAAACGGTGCGCAGTTCCTTGCGTGCGCAACGATCTTGTCGACGGTCGCGTGCGCGGTGGCCCGGCGAACGCGGATGGCGATGCGCGCGATCCGCTTTTCGCTCGACGGATTACGCGCCGCGCGCAAGGCCGCGAACCAACCGACGATGGTCCAGCCGAGCAACACGTTGACCAGCGTGATCCCGAGCGCGTGGTCATGATTACGCACGTCCGCTTCCATCGCCGGCACCAGATACACAATCAATGCGCCGATCAAAGCGACGCTCTCAAACACATGCCGCATGGCATCCATGGCACCACCTTTTCCTTGAACCGCTGGCGTAGCGCTTGGCGCACTAGCCGCGTAGTTGGATGAATGGCCCCTTGCCCGAAAGGGCGGGGCCGTGGGTAACAATTTAGGCGCTATTCCGACAATATCTATGCCCGCATTTCGAAAAGACCGTCGCGGATTCGGGAACAATGGGGCAAGTCCGCAACAGTGTGTTTCGTTTTGCGTCGATGCCGTATTCCCCGCGGGAATGACAGTTACGCGTGCGCGCCGCCTACTGTGCGAGGCCGTTTTGCAAGAACCTGAACACCGTGATGTTCGACATCGCAAGACGACCCTCTCACCCAAGGAGCCACACCATGTCACTACAAGACAAACTCGACGCCTTCAAAGCAGACTTCAAGGGCGGCAAAGCGCCGTATTTCGCGCCGCCGGAAATTCATCCGGTGATGGAGCGGGCCACCGCGGAACTGATCGCATCAGGGCAGGCGGAGCACGCGCTGCGCGCGGGCGACAAGGCGCCGGCCTTCACGCTCAACGATCCGAACGGTACGCCGGTTTCGTCGGAGGAGCTGCTGGCCAAGGGGCCGCTCGTGATCAGCTTCTATCGCGGCGTCTGGTGCCCGTATTGCAATCTGGAGTTGAAGGCGCTGCAGGAGGCGCTGCCGTCGTTCGAGGCACTCGGCGCGAGCCTCGTCGCGATCTCGCCGCAGAACGCGGTGAACAGCCGCAAGTCGGTGCGCACGAACCAACTGGGCTTTCCGATCCTGAGCGATACGCACAACGACGTCGCCGCCGCGTTCGGCCTGCGCTTCGCGCTGCCCGACTACCTGGTCGAGCTCTACAAGCAACTGAAGAACGATCTCCCGGCGTTCAACGGCGACCCGAGCTGGACGCTGCCGATGCCGGCGCGCTACGTGATCGGCCAGGACGGCACGATTCTGTATTCGGAAGTGAATCCCGACTACACGCATCGGCCGGAACCGGCTGACATGCTGCCGGCGCTGCGCAGCGCCGCGGCGCGCGTGGCGTAATCGCGCGGCGGGGCGCCCGCCGGATGGGCGCCCGACTTCGATTTCCGGAATTGCTCGCCAACCGCGAGCAATTTTTTTTGCGGCTGACGACAATATTCGCGGATGTGAATCGTCATCACACGCATGGAACCGCCGCACACCCCGAACCGGATGATCGAACGAGACAGCGATATCGCTGAGACCGTCTTGCGCGAGCGGACGAGACTCGGCAATTTCATCCGTCGCCGCGTGCGCGATCCCGGCGAGGCGGAAGACATCTTGCAGGATGTCTTTTATGAATTCGTGCAGGCGTACCGGCTTCCGGAGCCGATCGAGCAAGCCGGCGCGTGGCTGTTCCGCGCGGCGCGCAACCGCATCGTCGACCGCTTTCGAAAGAAGAAGGAGCAGCCCTTGCCCGAGCCGGCTCACGACGACGACGGCGAGTACCGGCTCGATCTCGCGCTGCCCGCCACCGATGCCGGCCCCGAAGCGGCCTATGCGAGATCGGTGCTTCTGGAAGCGCTGCAAGCGGCGCTCGATGAATTGCCGGCGAATCAGCGCGACGTCTTCGTCGCGCACGAACTCGAAGGGCGCAGCTTCAAAGATTTGGCGGCCGAAAGCGGCCTGAGCGTGAACACGCTGCTCGCGCGCAAACGCTATGCGGTGCTGCATCTGCGCGCACGGCTGCAGGCCGTCTATGACGATTTGGAAATCTGAAGGAGTCGATGGATGAAATTCAAAGCGAGGTGTTTCGGCAAAGTGCTGTTGGTTCTGGCGGGCATTGCCGCGCTGGGGCTCGTGGTGATGCTGCTGTGGAATTGGATCGTGCCGGCGGTATTCGCGGGCGGCCGGGCGATCGGCTATTTGCAGGCGCTGGGTCTGCTGGTCTTGAGCCGGATACTGTTCGGCGGATTTCGCGGACATGGCGGCTGGCGCGGACACCGGCACTGGCGCCGCTGGGAACGGATGACGCCGGAAGAGCGCGAGCGCTTTCTGAAAGACGCGTCGTCCGGCAGCGGCAAGCGGGGGGAGGATCAGCCATGGGCCGGTTGACGTCGAAAGCGACGCCCGCATGCAAGCAGGACGCCGGCGTGTTTGCCCCGGTGGTCAACTTGACGCGGTGCGAAGGCAAGGGCGATTGCGCTGCGGTGTGTCCCGAGCAGGTCTTCGAGGTTCGCCGGATCGATGCCGCGGACTATGGGCAGTTCGGGCCGCTGCAGAAACTGAAGCTGCGCGTGCATGGGATGAAGGTCGCTTATACGCCGAATGCGGATGCGTGCCGCGCGTGCGGGGCGTGTGTGACGGCGTGTCCCGAGCGGGCGATTACGTTGGCGCGGGTGTGAGGACGAAGTCTGGACCCGACAAGCGATTCTTGTCGCTTGACGGGTCTAGACTTCGCCGATATTGTTTCGACCCATGGCCGATTCCGAATTCATCCATCCCGGCGAGACCGTTCGCCAGAGCTGTCTCGCTCGATTCAATTTGAGCGTCACTGAAGGCGCAAAGATTCTTGGCGTCAGCCGTCAGGCGTTGACGAACTTGCTGAGCGGCAAGGCGGGAATCTCGCCGGAAATGGCGCTGCGGCTCGATAAGGCGTTTGGCGGCGGCGCGGAAGTGTGGTTGCAGAGACAACTACTTCACGATCTCGCCAAGGCGCGCGTGCGGTTTCGCGAGCTCAACGTCATGCCGATGGTGCCCGCGCAGCAAGGGGCGCTGTTTTAAGGCCGTCTAGCCGGCCTATTCCCCAACCAGTTCCCGATGCAAAGCCAGATACTCTTGAGCGAGCTTATGCTTCGGCTCCAGATGGATCATCGGCTTCGCATGCTGATGCGATTCGCGAATCTTCACTGACGACGACAACCGCGAATCCAGCACGGGCAATCCCTCGCTAACCAGCTCGTCGACCAGTTGCTGCGGCAGGCTCGCGCGCGGCTGAAACTGATTGATGACGATCCCTTCGACTTCCAGCGCGGCGTTATGGTCCTGTTGGATTTCTTTGACGTTATCCAGCAGCGCATACAAAGCACGGCGCGAAAAATCATCACAGTCGAACGGAATCAGACAGCGTTCCACCGCAATCAACGCAGAGCGCGTGTAGAAATTCAACGCGGGTGGCGTGTCGATGTAGATCGCGTCGTAAATCTCGTCCAGCTCGTTTAACGCGTCGCGCAGCTTGTAGATCTTGTAGCGCGATTCGAGCTTGCCGTGCAGCGAGTCGAGATCGGGATGCGCCGGCATCACGTCGAGATTGTCGAACGGCGTCGGATGCACGAACGACGCGACATCGACCGGCTTGAAGCTGAACGCCAAGGCCGTTTCGAAGAACGTCGCGACATTCGGATTCGCTTCGCTAGCGCGTGCGCCGAGCAGGTATTGGCTCGAATTGCCTTGCGCATCGAGGTCGATGACCAAAGTGCGCAGGCCCTCGACGGCGCTGATGGCCGCGAGGTTGCAAACGATGGTTGATTTGCCTACACCGCCCTTCTGATTGAATACGACGCGCCGCATCTGTCCCTCTCGATATGAACGTGCTAAATGAACGTGCTAAAGGCAGCAGCATACCTTAGCAATTGGGACGTTCGTGTGGCTAACTCGGTCGCGATGCGAAGATAGCCGGTCATGCCGCCCGAGCGGCAATCACAGTGGCTTTGCGCGCCACGGCACCCACCCGATTCGAATGAAGTGAACGCTTAGCTGAGGCTCCCGAGGCCGGCTCGCCAACCGCTTGCGCGATGCCGCGCTGTGCCGCGCACCATTCACACACGCGTTGCGCGCCCTATTAAATGCTTTGCGCTTATCGCCCGGCTGGATTACATTGGCTTTCGCCGTCGTAGGCTCAGCGCCCTTGCGCACAAGCTTTGATTCCACAGGCCGGGGCAGGACAGGGCGCATGGCACCGCATCAATATTTGAGTCGCAGTGCAAATATTGATGCCCGGCCGGGCAGTCGTTTGTTCGTTTCTTCCATCTGCAACACGCGTAGTTTTCAAGCGAAGCAAAAGGAGAATCATGAAAGCAACCGATATATTGAAAGCGCTGGGCGTGGTCGTATGTATTGCCGTGGCATCGAGTGCCTATGCCCAGTCAAGCGACGCGATGGCGGCCTCGGGCACCATGGCCGCACCGTCGGCGAAGTCCGTCAAGCAGGCCAATCGTAAGCTGGGCCTTGCCGTGCGCAAAGCGTTGGCTCACGCACAAGGCTTCGACGTATCGAACGTCTTCGTGCGCGCGCGCGGCGGCGTGGTCACGCTGACCGGCACGGTGCCGGACAGCTCGCAGATCGGCCAAGCCGAAGAAGTGGCCAAGGGCGTGCCTGGTGTGACGTCGGTCACGAACAGGATCACGCTTGGCGTGCAAGGCGGCGGCGGAGGAGGCTGAGCCAAGCTGCACCTGAACGCAAAACAAGGGGACGCTCAGCGTCCCCTTTGCATTGTGCGGCCATCGTCGATCACGGCGATTTTGTCTGAAGAGACTAAGATCAATTCATCGGCCCTGCGCGAGGCCGCGTGCCCAAGCTCTGAGCAAAGAACGTCTGTTTGCAGGATCATGGAGCCACCTACCAGGAGTTCGACCATGTCAGACAACGACACCAAGACGACCCGGACCGTCAGGATTCCGGGCCCGGATCATCCGATTTCGATCGAGCGCAATCCGTCGCGCGTGGTGGTCACGCTGGCGGGGAACGTGATCGCCGATACGCGCGAAGCGCTGACGCTGAGCGAGGCGGCCTATCCACCCGTCTTCTATATCCCGAGAAAAGACGTGGACATGGCGCTCCTGGAACGCACCGCGCATGCCACCTACTGCCCGTACAAAGGGGAATGCGCGTACTACTCGATTCCGTCAGGCGGCGAGCGCTCGGTGAACGCGGTGTGGACGTACGAGCACCCGTACGAAGCGGTCGTGGCGATCAAGGATCATGTTGCGTTTTATCCGGACCGCGTCGACGCGATCGTGGAGCATGCGGACTAGATCCCGCCGTGACTGCGCGCTCGCTCGCCGTCACTCATACCATCGCGGCGTGTACACCCAGTCGCGAGCGTCGAGTCCGCCATGGCGCGCAAACGCGCGCGTCGTCGACGATCCGACGATCACCATCGTTCGCATGTCCACCTGCTCGGAGCGCAACTCGCCGAGCGTCGTCGTCGTGAGCGCGGCACCGGGGCGGCCGATGTCGCGTCCGAGCACGACCTTCGTCGCGGGCGACCGGTGATCGCGCACGATATCGAGCGCTTTATCGAGTTGCCACGGACGCGCCCGCGAAATCGGGTTGTAGAAGGCCATCACGAGATCGGCGATGGCCGCATGCCGCAGGCGCGTTTCGATGATCGACCACGGCTTCAGGTTGTCCGACAGCGACAGCATGCAGAAATCGTGGCCAAGCGGCGCGCCCGCCAGCGCGGCTGTCGCCATCGCGGCGGACACGCCCGGCACGATCTCGAGCTCGACGGCCGCCCAGCGCGCGTTGTCCGATGTTTCGAGCGCTTCGAGCACGGCCGCGGCCATCGCGAACACGCCAGGGTCGCCCGACGATACGACGACGACCGAACGTCCCGTACTCGCGAGTTCGAACGCGTCGCGCGCGCGTTGCAGC
>DATGHJ010000065.1:0-3855 GCA_035308085.1 Trinickia sp.
CGTCACGCTCATGTGACGGCCCGATAGCGTCGCGACCTGGATGCGCGTGACCGTCTTCGCATCGCTGTCGGTATCGATATGCACCGCGTTCGCGTTCAGGAACACGCGCACGTGGCTCGAGCGCTCCAGATCCACCCGGTAGAGCTTGCCGAAACGCGCGGGAGGGCTGAACTGCGAGATGGTGTCGCGCACGTCGCCCGTGACGAGCGGCACGCGCCGCACGTCGGCGCGGCCGATCTCGCTTTCCCAATACGCCGGATCGAAATTGTTCGGGCCGAGTTTCAGGACCCCATGCGTGCGCACGTAGTACGGCGCGAGCTCTTCGAGCCCGAACGGCCAGCCGCTATGCGCGACCCAGTCGCGCCTGTCGAAGTCCCACGGGTCGAGGGGCCGGCACCAGCCGCCCCAGCAATTGCTGCTGCCGCCCAGATAGCGGCTGCGGCTGCCGTCCGCGAACGAGTATGGCAAGCCGATGTTCTCGCCGCGATAGAGATCGCGCGTTTCGTCGTCCGCTTTGTAGCCGCCGCTTTCGAGCAAGCACGTGTCGATGCCGAGGCGATTCATCTCCAGCGCGAGCGTGATGCCGGCCACGCCTGCTCCGATGATGCAGACCGCGGCTTCGACTTCCACGCCTTCCTCGACACCTCGTGTATCAATGAACATATCCCCAGGCTCCCGTCTTCTTTGCGGCGTTCTTTCCATATTTCATGCAAACACTTGTATGCAATCTTCGAACGCCGGTCTCGTCGCCACCCGCCAACATCGCTGCGCCTCCAGCCAAGCAAGGACAGTTCCCGTGCGGCAGCGCACATCCGGAAAAAAAGCGCCGCATGCGCGGCGATGCAATGTGTTTTCGATGCGTCAAAAAAAACGAAAACCCGTGACGGGTTTCTTAAGGAATTCTTAAGGCGGTGCGAAGCGCGTTCATCGATCGAACCGCTTGCGAATGAACCGGCACGGATTTCCGCCATACACCCCCTCGGGCGCCAACGACCGATGCACGACCGACAGCGGCGTCACCACCGCCGAGCGCCCGATCGTCACGCCCATCTGCACGACGCATTTCGACGTGATCCAGACCCCATCCTCGATCACGATCGGTTCGACGTGCAGGTCCATCGTCGTCGCCATATCGTGCGAGCCCGCGGTGAGGAACGTACCTTGCGAAATGCAAACGTCGGAGCCGATGCGGATCAGCGTCTGGTTGTAAATCCAGACGTCGACGCCAAACCAGCAGCGCTCGCCGACTTCGAGATTCCACGGCGCCTTCACGCGCACCGGATGCGGGAAACGGCACCCCGCGCCGATCTTCGCGCCGAACAGCCGCAACAGCGCGACGCGCAGCGCGGAGCTCGGCACCAGCTTGTTGTTGATGATGCAGGCTTCGATGAAGAACCAGACCGTCTCGATCAGAAAGCTGCGCTTCGCGACATAGTTGCCCTTGCCCGCCAGGCTCAGATCGATGACCTTCGCGGCCTGCGGCATGGGGCGCTCGGGCCCCGGGCCAACCTGCCGCGCATCAGTCCCGCCGGGTTCGATGATTCGCTCCATTAGCACCCCCAGGAACGTTTCTGGCTCGCTCAAAGAGGGCAATCGGTTGCCCTCGCAATGGCAGAGCTGAATGATTGGACTACGCGTCGATTATGGTTCGGCGCCTCACGCATCGTCTGCGGCCTAGCCGTCAATGGCCGCATGAGCCGGACTTTTGGCGGCTATGGGCGGCTCGATTGCGGGAGCATGCTCGAGTGCATCGCATACGGGAGGCATCAGATGACGATTGATTTCCGGCGCACGCGTGTCGCGCTGCTGCTCGCGCTGACGCCGCTCGCGCTGGCGGTCTGCCCGCCGGCGCTCGCACAGCAGAACGCGGCGCAAAACGGCAACGCGGCGGCGGGCTACGGCAACGCCGGCAACACCGCAGCCGCGCGCCCCGACGATGACCAAACGCTTGGCCCGACCGAACAGGACCACGGCGCCGCGATGGACACCGACGCCGCCCGCATGCGCGGCGCAGCGCACGAAAGCGACTTGCTCGGCGGACCGGACCCCTACGGCGACCCCTACCGCAAGCAATTCGAAGACGATTCAAACGGTACAGCGCAGGCCAACCTGATCAACTCCGAAAACGTGCCGATGAATGGCACCGCCCCCAACCGCAAGCAAGGCGCGAAGCAAGACGCGGGCGCCGCGCTCGGAGGCGCGGCGCTTGCCGGGAAGCCCATGGCGAACGAAGCGCAGGCCCAGCCCCGCACCCCGGGCAACGCGGCGAAATCGGTCTACAAAGGCTCGGCGGATCCAGTCAACCCCGAAAAACAGCAGCAGATTTACCGCTCGCCGTGGTAACGAGGCGCGCGTCCAGCCGCCCCAGCACGGCGGCCGGCGCGAGCGTCTCTTCCGCGAAGCGGCGCGCCGCTTTGCCCAGGGTGACGCGCCGCAGCGGATCGTCAGCGAGGCCCCTGATCGCCGCTGCAAGCGCTTCGACGTTGTCCGGCTCCACTACTACCCCCCTCGACGCCACGACGGCATGGAGCTCGGTCCCCGGCCGCGCCATCGCGACGATCGCGCCGCCGCTCGCGAGCATGCCGGTCAGCTTCGACGGCATCACGAGATCCGCCGCGTCGCCGCGCTGCGGCAAGACATGAATGTCCGCGAGATTGAGCAATTCATTGAGGCGCTCGGCCGGCTGCAGCGCAATGAAGCGGCAGTTCGGCAGCCCTTCGCAACGCTTCATCAATTCACCCTTCGTCGCGCCGTTGCCGCAGAACACGAAGTTGATGTCGCTCCGGTCGGCAAGATGCGCGGCGGCCGCGGCCAAGAACTCGACGCCCTGCTTCGCGCCCATGTTGCCGGAGTACAGCACGACCTTGTTGCCGGCTGGGATCGCCAGTTCGCGCCGGTAGTCGCTCGCGCGGCCGAGCGGATAGATCACTTTCGTATCGACCCAGTTCGGCATCGAGAAAATCTTGTCCGCGTCGACACCGAGACGTCGCGCGCGCTCGACCATGCGCTCGGAGATCGACGACACCACATCGAACCTGCGCATCAGCGAACGCTCGAGCGCGCGTGCGAAGCGCGCTGACTTTGCACCCTTGAGCAAGCCGAGATTGAACGCCGCGTCGACTTCGAAATCCTGAATGTGCAGCCAGCTCTTCGCACCGGTCAGACGCGCGAGCAGCGCGGCGGCCGGCGCGCACATCAGCGCCGGTGCGATCGTCATCACGACGTCCGGGCACCAGACCACTTGGCGCAGCAGCAGCGGCAATGACGAGACCGCGAACGACGCGAGGTGCAGCATCCGCGTCACTCCGCTCGGATGGGCCGGCACCCACAGCGGCGCGCGCCAGATGTGCACGCCGCGCACGACTTCTCGGCGGTAACGCAGCGGCGAATAGCCCGCCGCGACGCGCCACTCGGGGTAGTAAGGCGGCGCGCAGACGACGCGCACGTCGTGGCCGAGCAGCACCAGCGCCTCGGCCATCTCCGCGGTGTACTTGCCGATTCCCGTGAGTTCGGGCGCGTAGTTCAGCCCGTAGATCAAGATCTTCATCGCCGTGGTGCCGACCTCAATCCACGAGCATCAATGCGCAGCCGCGTGCGATGTTCGCCGCCGCCGACGGCGGGTCGAAACGCTGAATGACCGCCATGCAGCGCTTCGCCGTGCCGCTCGTCTCGACGAACGCCTCGGTCGCCTTCAACAGCGTGCGCTGCAAGCCCGCGACGTCGCCCGCCGTGAACGCATAGCCGCTCTCGCCTTCGACGATCAGCTCGGGCACACAGCCGCAGCTTTCGCTGACCACTGCCGGGCAGCCATGGCTCAACGCCTCGTTGACGACGAGGCCCCACGGCTCGCTATAA
>DATGHJ010000066.1:0-3312 GCA_035308085.1 Trinickia sp.
AGCTTCTCGAGATCGCCGTCGACGCCCGGCTGGCCCACGGCGAATGCCGCGCTCAGGAAGTTCATGGCGGTGAGCGTGATGTTGTATTGCGTATCGAGCCCCTGCACGACGGCGGCTTGCGCGTTCATCACGATGATCTCGTTCGCGAGCGTCTGCTGAAACTGCGTGTTGCCCGGAAAGCCCGCGATGAGCGCGCTTTCCGTCGTTCCGAGCTGCGCCGCCAGGTACACGAGCAGCAGGTCCGTTTCGGGTGTGACGTTGAAGTTGCCGCCCGCGAAGGCGGTCGAATGCAGCACCGTGTTACCCGACGTCGCCGTGATCACGCACGGCGCGGCTGCCGTGAAGGTCGTCTGAAAATCGCCGCTCGCGTTAGTGGTCGCGCTCGTCGAGCCTTGCAAGCAGACGATGCTCAGCGCCGCGTTCGGCAGCGCCCGGCCGGTGGCGGCGGTGCCTGAAAGTGCGACGGACGGCGGCATGGAGCCGCCGCCTCCGCCACCGCATGCGGCAAGCAGCCCAACGCCCAGTGCGAGCCACAGCGCATTGCCGGGCGGCGTGAAAGATCGGAACGGCGTGTTCATCGTTGGCCCTGGCGAATGATCGGGTACGCCGTATAAACGAACGCCGCGCGGCCGCTATTCCACGCTTGACCCGGCTTTTACGCGGGCTCCTGCGTGACGAGCGCAAACCCCTCGTCGATCCAGCCCGTGATCCCGCCCGTCATGACCTTCACGGGCCGCCCCAGCTGCGCGAGGCGGATCGCACCGCGGGTGGCGCCGTTGCAGTGCGGGCCTGCACAGTAAGTCACGAACACGATATCGGGCGGAAAGTCCTGCAGCTTCGCCGCGACGATTTTGCCGTGCGGCAGGTTGATCGCGCCGGCGACATGCCCGCTCGCGAATAGCGCGGGGCTGCGCACGTCGAGCAGGATGAAATCAGGCGTGCCGGAGGCGAGTGCCTGATGCACGTCGGCGCAGTCGGTTTCGAAGCGCAGGCTCGCTTGGAAGTGGGCGAGCGCGGCGCCGCTGTCGGCGGGGGCGATATCGGTGACGGCGGACAAGATCGATCTCCTTTTGTCGAATGAGGCAATGGGAGCTGTCATTGTCCGGGCTCGGCCTTGTGGGCGGAAGTGGCGCGATCGACAGGTTTCGGTAACATCACGCCATGGACAATCATCTCGTCGTGGCGCTCGCTTACGATCGCCTTTGCACGTTCGAATTCGGCTGTGTCGTCGAATTGTTCGCGCTGCCGCGCCCGGAACTCGATGTCGGCTGGTATCGCTTCGCCGTTTGCGCGGCGGAGCGCGGGCCGATTCGCGCGGCGGGCGACATCACGATAGCGGCACCCTATACGCTGAAGCTGCTCGATCGCGCACAGACGATCGTCATCCCCGGGTGGCGCGATCCCGACGAGACGGCGCCCGAGCCGCTTTTGCGCAAGCTGCGCGCTGCTTACCGGCGCGGTGCACGGCTCTGCTCGATTTGCTCGGGCGTCTTCGTGCTAGCCGCGGCCGGCGTACTCGAGAACAAGCGTGTCACGACGCACTGGCGCTACGCCGACAAGCTCCAGCAGCGCTACCCGTCGTTGCAGGTCGAGCCCGATGCGCTCTATGTCGACGAAGGGCAGATCATCACGTCCGCGGGGTCGGCAGCGGGGCTCGACATGCTGCTGCACATCGTACGTAGCGACCATGGCAGCGCGGTTGCGAATCGCGTCGCGCAGCGGCTCGTGGTACCGCCGCATCGCGAAGGCGGTCAGTCGCAATTCGTTCCGCGGCCGATGCCGCCCGGCGACAGCAGTCGAATCGCGAAGCTGATGGACTGGGTGCGCGCGCGTCCTGCTTTGCCGCATACGCTCGCGTCGCTCGCCGAGCGCGCGGCGATGAGTCCGCGCACGTTGCAGCGGCAGTTTCTCGAGGCGACCGGATTCGGTCCGTATGAGTGGCTGATTCGCGAGCGCGTGGCCGTCGCGAAGGAGATGCTCGAAGCGGCGGCGCCGATGGCGATGTCGAGCGTCGCGGAGCGCTCAGGCTTCGGCTCGGAAGAATCGTTGCGCCGGCATTTCCGGCGCATCGTGCAGACGAGTCCAGCCGCCTATCGACGCAAGTTCGGCGCAAGCTCGGCGCGGCCGCAACGACGGCCGGTGCGCTGACGCACGGCCGTCGGCTCGGGGCTAGGGCGCGCTTACGCGCCCGTGCCGCGGCCAACCTTTTGCGACGGCTGGCGCTGTGCGACCGCAACCGCAACCGCGCAAGAACCGGCGGCCGACTGTTGGTTGGATGCGTGCGTCGCGCGCGGGGTCATCGACACGCTGGCGTGACGAATGGCGGTCGACTGCTGATGGGACTTGGCGATGTAGATGAACATTTGCTGGCCTCTCCTGAAAAACACAATCACGAATCGGATGACTGCAGGATGAGGCTGGCGTCGATTTGCGGACACCGTCGACCGGTAAAAGGTCGGTAAAAGCGGTGCGATGAAATCCGGCCGCTGTATTGGAGTTATTCAATTAGAGCCGGAAGGCTGGAAGCCCGGCGCGACCCGGCTTTTACCCAACTCATACCGAACGGAGCTTCGCGGCGTGGCCGTCGCAAGGCTCGGCAAACAGCTACCTGACCATCACGGCATGGTCGCTGCGGCATGCGCAGGGCGTTCTGCAGCGTTTCCCGGAAGCGGGAGGCTAGCGCGGTTCGCCGGGCGGCGCCGCCGCCAGCGCCTGCTTCGTGCGATCCGCCCGCCAGCGCGCCGGGCTCGCGCCCGTGTGCCGTTTGAAGGTCCGCTGAAACGCGGCCTCCGACTGATAGCCGACCGCCTCGCCGATCGCCGCGATCGGCGCGTCGCTCTGCGCGAGCTTGCGCGCGGCGAGCGTCATGCGGATCTCCGTCAGCACGTCGTTTGCCGAGCGGCCCAGCGCGTCGTCGAAATGCCGGACGAACGTCGCGCGCGACATGTGGCAGAGCTCGGCGAGCGCGGGCAGGGTCCACGGCTTGCCGGGCGTGTCGAACATCGCCGCGAGCGCCGGTTGCAGGCGCGAGCGCTGCGCGAGCGCGAGCAGCCCGCGCGGCGGCTCGGGCGCCTCGCTCGCGAAGCGCAGTGTCAGCGCGAACAGCGCACCTGACAAGTGATTGATGAGCGCCGTGCTGGCCGGTGCGCCGTCGAGCGCTTCTTCCCGCATCAATTGAATCAGCCGCGTGAGGCGCGTACCCGCGGGCGCGCCGCCGTCGGCCGGCGGCGCGACCCGGCTGCGCACGACGAGGCGCTCCGGCAGGTAGTCGCGCAACAGCCGGTCGGGCATGCCGGGCAGCAGAAAGCGGCC
>DATGHJ010000067.1:0-4921 GCA_035308085.1 Trinickia sp.
TACGCGCGCGTCGGGCACCAACGCCGTACGCTACGGCACGATGCGTGAGAACGTACTCGGGCTGACGGTGGTGCTCGCCGACGGCCGCGTGATCAAAACCGGCACGCGCGCGCGCAAGTCGTCGGCGGGTTACGACCTCACGCGTTTGTTCGTCGGCTCGGAAGGCACGCTCGGCGTGATTACCGAAATCACGGTTCGCCTGTATCCGCAACCGGAAGCGGTCTCGGCCGCGGTCTGCACGTTCCCATCGATGGGCGATGCGGTGCGCGCAGTCATCGAGACGATTCAGATGGGCGTGCCGATTGCACGCGTCGAGTTCGTCGACTCGCTTGCGATCCGCTCGATCAATCGCCATTCGAACCTGATGTTGCGTGAGGCTCCCACGCTCTTCTTCGAATTCCACGGCACCGAGGCCGGCGTGAAAGAGCAAGCCGAACTGGTGCAGGAACTCACCGCGCAGAATGCCGGCGAAGACTTCGAATGGGCGACCCGGCCGGAAGACCGCAGCCGCCTGTGGAACGCGCGGCATAGCGCCTACTTCGCGATGCTGCAGTTGAAGCCGGGGTGCCGCGCGGTCACGACCGATGTCTGCGTGCCGATCTCGCGGCTGGCCGAATGCGTCGTCGAAACCGAGCAGGACTTGAAGGGCTCGCCGCTGCCGTGCCCGATCGTCGGCCACGTCGGCGACGGCAACTTCCACGTCGCGATGCTGATCGACCCGGCCAAGCCCGAGGAATTCGAGGAAGCCGAGCGGCTGAACCGCCGCATCGTCGAACGCGCACTGCGCATGGAGGGCACCTGCACGGGCGAGCATGGCGTCGGGCTGCACAAGATGGGCTTTCTGCTCGACGAGCACGGCGCCGACGCGATCGATGCGATGCGCGCCATCAAGCACGCGCTCGACCCGCGCAACCTGATGAACCCGGGTAAGATTTTTTCTTATACGGCATAGTGTCGGGGCCGGCGGACGCATCCGCGAAAGCCGCCGGCCAACGGCACTCTGCGACTTAGCTGGCCGACCTTGCAGGAGGAGACATGAACGCACCCGCCGAGCTATCGGCCGAAGCGCTCGCGGAGCGCCAGCGCGAAGTCGTGCAGGCACTGATGGCCGTGCTGCCCGCGCATTGCCTGCTGTATCGCGACGAAGACACCACGCCCTATGAATGCGATGGCCTCGCTGCGTACCGGCGGCTGCCGCTCGCGGTCACGCTGCCGGAAACCGAAGCGCAGGTGCAGCGCATCGTGCAGATCTGCCGGCGCCTTGGCGTGCCGATCGTGCCGCGCGGCGCGGGCACCGGGCTCTCGGGCGGCGCGATGCCGATCAAGAACGGCATCGTGCTGTCGCTCGCCCGCTTCAAGAAGATCATCGAAGTCGATTCCTACGCGCGCACCGCGATCGTCCAGCCGGGCGTGCGCAATCTCGCGATCTCCGAAGCCGCCGCACCCTACGGCCTCTATTACGCGCCCGATCCGTCGTCGCAAATCGCTTGCACGATCGGCGGCAACGTCGCCGAAAACTCTGGCGGCGTGCACTGCCTGAAGTACGGCCTGACCGTGCACAACGTGCTGCGAGTGCGCGCTGTCACGATGGAGGGCGACATCGTCGAATTCGGTTCGCTCGCGCCCGATTCGCCGGGGCTCGACCTGCTCGCCGTATTGATCGGCAGCGAGGGGATGTTCGCGATCGTCACCGAAGTTACGGTCAAGCTGATTCCGAAGCCGCAGACCGCGCAAGTCATCATGGCGAGCTTCGACGACGTCGTGAAAGGCGGCGATGCGGTCGCCGGCATCATCGCGTCGGGCATCATCCCCGCCGGGCTCGAAATGATGGACAAGCCCGCGACGCGCGCCGTCGAAGAGTTCGTCGGCGCCGGCTACGATCTCGACGCTGCCGCGATCCTGCTCTGCGAATCGGACGGCACACCCGAGGAAGTGGCCGAGGAAATCGTCCGCATGACGGCCGCGCTGCGCGAACACGGCGCGACACGCATCCAGATTTCGCGCTCCGAAGCCGAGCGGCTCAAGTTCTGGTCGGGCCGCAAGAACGCGTTTCCGGCCGCCGGGCGCATCTCGCCCGACTACTACTGCATGGACGGCACCGTGCCCCGCCGCAGCATCGGGCCGCTCCTCGCGCGCATCGAGGAGATGGAGCGCAAGTACCGCCTGCGCTGCATGAACGTGTTCCACGCCGGCGACGGCAACATGCATCCGCTCATCCTCTTCAACGGCAACGATCTCGACGAATGGCACCGCGCCGAGGCGTTCGGCGCCGACATCCTCGAGACCTGCGTCGAGCTGGGCGGGACGGTGACGGGCGAGCACGGCGTCGGCATCGAAAAGATCAATTCGATGTGCGTGCAGTTTTCGCCGGAAGAGCGCGACGCGTTCTTTGCCGTCAAGCACGCGTTCGATCCGCTCGGGCTCCTCAATCCCGACAAGGGCATTCCGACGCGCTCGCGCTGCGCCGAGTACGGGAAGATGCACGTACGCGGCGGGCTGTTGCCGCATGCGGAGTTGCCGCGCTTTTGAGCGGCGCGGCGCCATCTTGCTTGCGGCTTACCCGGCCCGGGCGGCTCCGGCTTGCTTGCCCCGAGTCGCCCGGTACAATCGACCCCATATCTGACCTGACTGATTCAAAAACAAGCGGAGTGCCATGGAAGAGGACGACATCGTCGCCGACTGGTCGGAACGCATCCGCTCGGCCTCGGCCGACGGACGGCCGCTGCGCATTCGCGGCGGCGGCACGAAAGACTGGTACGGTCAGGCACTCGAGGGCGAGCTCCTCGACACCCGCGCGTCGCGGGGGATCCTCTCGTACGATCCCGCCGAGCTCGTGATCACGGCGCGCTGCGGCACGCCGCTTGCGGAAATCGAAGCGGCACTCGCCGAGCACAACCAGATGCTCGCGTTCGAGCCGCCCCACTTCGGCCGCGCCGCCACCTTCGGCGGCTGCATCGCGGCGGGCATCGCCGGGCCGCGGCGCATCGCAGCTGGAGCGGCGCGCGACTTCGTGCTCGGCGTCGTGCTGATGAACGGCCGCGGCGAGACCTTGCATTTCGGCGGCCAAGTGGTGAAGAACGTCGCCGGCTATGACGTCTCGCGTCTCATGGCAGGTTCGCTCGGCACGCTCGGGCTGATTCTGGAGCTTTCGGTGAAAGTGCTTCCGCGTCCTGCGTTCGAAGCCACGATCAAGTTCGACATGAACGGCACCGACGCCGTGCGCAAGCTCAACGAATGGGGCGGTAGACCGCTCCCGATCACCGCCAGCGCCTGGCGCAACGGCACGCTCGTCGTGCGGCTCGCCGGTGCGGAAAGCGCGGTGAAGGCCGCACGCACTTCGCTCGGCGGCGAGGTGGTCGACGCGGTCGAGGCCGAGCGCTTCTGGGAAGGCTTGCGCGAGCAAACCGATCCGTTCTTCGCGGCGATTCCGCCCAAGGCGGCGCTCTGGCGGCTCGGGCTGCCTTCGATCACCGAGCCGCTGCAACTGCCGGGGGCGCAGCTCGTCGAATGGGGCGGTGCGCAGCGCTGGTGGATCACCGATACCGATGCGCAGACCGTGCGCATGAGCGCCAAACAAGCCGGCGGCCACGCGACGATCTTCCGTAGCGGCCACGGCTACGACCGCAGCGCGGGCGTCTTCACGCCGCTGCCCGCGCCTCTGATGAAAATCCATCGTGGCCTGAAGGCTGCATTCGACCCGGCCCGAGTGTTCAATCGCGGCCGCCTCTACTCTGATTTCTGAGCAACGCGATGCAGACCAATCTCGCGGACTTCATCCGTAACACGCCCGACGGCGAAGAGGCCGACGCGATCCTGCGCAAGTGCGTGCATTGCGGCTTCTGCACGGCCACCTGCCCGACTTATCAATTGCTCGGCGACGAGCTCGACGGCCCGCGCGGGCGCATCTATCTGATCAAGCAGATGGTGGAGGGGGCGCCCGTCACGCGCAGCACGCAACTGCATCTGGATCGCTGCCTCACGTGCCGGAACTGCGAGACGACGTGCCCGTCGGGCGTGCAATATGGGCGGCTCGTCGAGATCGGCCGCAAGCATGTCGAAGCGCAAGTGCCGCGCCCCGCCAGGCAGCGGATACTGCGACGGCTCCTCGCGAGCTTCGTGCCGAACAGCGCGCTCTTTTCGCCCGCCATGCGGCTCGGCCAGCACGTGCGGCCGTTCCTGCCGCGCAAGCTGCGCGACAAGGTGCCGGCCCGCCAGCGCCAGCTCGAATGGCCGAGCACGACGCACGATCGCAAGATGCTGCTGTTGGCCGGCTGCGTGCAGCCGTCGATGCTGCCCAATATCAACATCGCGACGGCGCGCGTGTTCGACGCGCTCGGCATCGAACTCGTCGTCGCGCCCGATGCCGGCTGCTGCGGCGCGATCCGCCTGCACCTCGGCTACAACGACGAAGCGCTCGACGACATCCGCCGCAATATCGACGCGTGGTGGCCGTACGTGGAAGGCGGCGCAGAAGCGATCGTGATGAACGCCTCGGGCTGCGGCGCGACGGTGAAGGAGTATGGGCACCTGCTGCGGCACGATCCGATGTACGCGGAAAAGGCGGGGCGCATTTCCGAGTTGACGCTCGATGTCGCCGAGATCCTTCCGAACTTCGAAACCGAACTCGCCGCGCTCACGCGCCGCCGCGGCGTGCACACGGTCGCGTTTCATCCGCCGTGCACGCTGCAGCACGGGCAGCAGATTCGCGGCAAGGTCGAGCACTTGCTGAATTCGCTCGGCATCGAAGTGCGGCTGCCGGCCGACAGTCACCTCTGCTGCGGCTCGGCGGGCACTTATTCGATCACGCAGCCGGCGCTGTCCTACAAGCTGCGCGACCAGAAGCTCGATAGCTTGTACGCGCTCGAGCCGCAGATGATCGTCTCGGCGAACGTCGGCTGCATTTCGCATCTGCAAAGCGGCA
>DATGHJ010000068.1:0-4946 GCA_035308085.1 Trinickia sp.
TGCAAACATCGCCGCGGACGTGAGCGGCTGCGGCGCGTTCAGCAATTGCTCGATGTTCGCTTCGACGATCCGATTGTTGGCCTGATCCGCGACGAACACGTTGCCGCTATATACCGCGACGCCGACTGGCTTGCCGAGCCCAGTCAGCAGATCACGCTCGAGGGCGGTGTGCGCCGCCGCGTCGTAGGTCAACAGGCTCAGGCCGCCGTGCGGCGGGCTCGCGCCGTCCTTGACGAACCACGTAGAGAGCAGCTCGCCAACGCCAACCGATACGAGCCCTAGCCGGCGTCGCGCGGGATCGGGGCCGCTAAGCGCCGCGACTGCGCCGCGGTCGGTGATCGCATAGACAGCGCTTGCCGTGCCGAACCCGAAGCGCTCGGCGAACAGCACACCCGAGCGAGAAAACGTCAACTGGCTCAGCGCATTCGCCTGGCCTGACACGACCGGAATCGCGGCGTAAGGCGTGAAGGTCACGCCGTCGCCGGAGGTCAACACGGTGTTGGTGCGATCGTCCGTGATGAACACGGCGCCATCCGAGGGGCGCACGGCGACGCCGTTCGAACGGGCGTCAAGCGGGATGCGTTTCGGTGCGGCGAGGCCGTACGCGATGCCTTGCGGCGAGACACCGAACCCGTGCCCGCCGCAGGCACTGAGTGCGGCGACGGCGCCCATCGTGATCAATGCGCGGGAGATACGTGCAACTGCTCGGAGACTCCTCTGCCGCCAACTCATGTCTTCTCCTTGGTATTCGCAGCCGATGCCGATTCGCCGTGGCGCCCGCGGTCCATTAGACCTTACCAGTGGCAGTACCGGTGCCAATGGTGGCGATGCCAGACGTGGTGGCAGTGATGCCAGTGATGGTAGTAGGCAGACGCAGGAGTGGCGGCGAACAGCGTCGTTCCGGCGACCGCCAGGGCGATGGCGATTTTTCTCATCGATTGGCTCCCTTGAAGGTGAATACCGGTCAACGAGCAGTTCGTGTGCCCGGCGTATTTCGCGGGCCTTCGAGTTGATCGCTGTCGGCCGGCCAGATCTTGCGCGAGATTGAAGTTATGGCGCCCGGAAAGCAAAAAGCCCAGTCACGAGGACTGGGCTTTTTGCTTGATTCTGTTGGTGCCGGAAAGAGGAATCGAACCCCCGACCTTCGCATTACGAATGCGCTGCTCTACCGTCTGAGCTATTCCGGCATCAGAGAAACGCGATTATAGACGCGCTTTTGGCCGGTTGGCAATACCTTGCTCAAATTTTTATTCGAGATGGTAGCGGGTTACGCGATCCACCTCGTTTTTCGAGCCGAGGAACACCGCGACGCGCTCGTGCAGAGCCTTCGGCTGTATTTCCAGGATACGCTGCTTGCCGTTCGTGGCGGCACCGCCGGCTTGCTCGACGATGAACGCCATCGGGTTCGCCTCGTAAATCAGACGCAGCTTGCCGGGCTTATCCGGCGTGCGCTTGTCGGCCGGATACATGAAGACGCCGCCGCGGTTCAGGATGCGATGCACGTCGGCGACCATCGACGCGATCCAGCGCATGTTGAAGTCGGCCTGGCGCGGACCTTCCTTGCCGGCGTTCAGCTCGCCGATGTACTTCTGCACGGGTGGGTACCAATGACGCGCGTTCGACGCGTTGATCGCGTATTCGCGCGTGTCGACCGGAATGCGCAAGTCGGCGTGCGTGAGCACCCACGAGCCGAGTTCGCGATCGAGCGTGAAGCAGTTCACGCCGTTGCCGGTCGTGAGCACGAGCACCGATTGCGGGCCGTACACCGCATAGCCGGCCGCGACTTGCTGCGTGCCGGGCTGCAGGAACGATTGTTCGGTTGCCTGCTCGCCATCCGGGCAGCGCAGCACCGAGAAGATCGTGCCGATCGAAACGTTGACGTCGATGTTCGATGAGCCGTCGAGCGGGTCGAACACCAGCAGATATTCGCCGCGCGGATAGTTGGCCGGGATCGGGAACACGTGCTCCATTTCTTCCGACGCCATCGCCGCGAGGTTGCCGCCCCATTCGTTCGCGTCGAGCAGAATTTCGTTCGAGAGAATGTCGAGCTTCTTTTGCACCTCGCCCTGGATGTTCTCGCTACCGGCCGAGCCGAGCGCGTCGCCCAGCGCACCCTTGCTGACGTGAAAGCTGATGCTCTTGCACGCGCGCGCGACGACTTCGATCAAAAGGCGCAGATCGGCCGGCAGGTTGTTCGTCTGGCGCTGTTGCTCGATCAGGTACTTCGTGAGGGTGGTACGTCGTTGCAATGACATTGCTGTACTCCGGTATGGCAAGGGAATGCCCTCGATTTTACCCGCCGGCCTGTGGCCGTCTGGTGTCTTTTTGCGCCGGAGCGAACATTGGCGGCGCAAAGCGGGCTTTGCGGCGTGGCTGGCGCGGCGGCTTAAGGTGTTGCCTAAGCCGCCTTGGCGCGCTTTGCGGCGCCTGCGGCCGCGCGGGCGACCGGGCGCCGCGTCCTGGGACGCTTCGGGCGCAGCTTGGCCGGCAGCGGCTCGACTTCGCGTTCGATCCGCGCGCCCGCAGTGTCGGTTGCGAGACGGAGATCGTGCGCGTTCTGGAGATTCAGCCAGAACGTTGCGCTGGTGCCGAAGTAGCGTGCAAGCCGCAGTGCCGTTTCCGGCGAGACGGCGCGCTTGAGCAGCGCGCCGCGGCGAACTAGTCCGTGCCGCTGCGCCTATCGCCGGACGCTCACGCCAGCGCCTTCTCGACGATCTCGCGCACGTCGCGCGATTTCACCTGCGTGGCCACTTGCTCGAGCGCCGCGCGCATCTTCTCGCGCAGCGCCGGCGTATAGCGCCGCCACAGCTCGAGCGCGCGCGCGAGGCGTGCGGCGACCTGCGGATTCAGCGCGTCGAGCGCGATCACCTGCTCGGCCCAGAACGCGTAGCCGGAGCCGTCTTCCGCGTGGAATTGCGCCGGATTCGCCGAGCAGAAGCTGAAGATCAGTGAGCGCGCGCGATTCGGATTCTTGATGTTGAACGCGGGATGCGTCATCAGCTTGCGCACGACATCGATGATCGGCCGTGACGCGGTGCCGCGCTGCATCGCTTGCAATGCGAACCACTTGTCGATCACGAGCGGCTCTTTCTCGAAGCGGCGATAAAAATCGGCGAGGGCGCTTTCCGCCGCCGCCGTCTCCTTCGACGCGGACGCCGCGAGCAGTGCGGACAGTGCGGCCGCACGGTCGGTCATGTTGTTCGCTTCGGCGTATTGCGCGCTAGCGAGCTTGACGGCATCGGCCGGATCATCGAGCTCGGCGAGGTAGGCGAGCGCGAGGTTCTTGAGGCCGCGATGTCCCGCGGCTTCCGGCGTCGGCGCGTAGGCGCCCGGCGTGCGATGATGGTCGTAGATCGCAAGCCATTCCTCGCGCAGGGCCGCGGCGAGACGCTTGCGCACGAACTGACGCGCGCGATGCACGGCGGCCGGGTTCGACTCGGCCATCTGCTCCGCCAGATACGCTTCGGACGGCAGCATCAGCGCGAGCTCGCGGAACGCCGGCGACAGCGTCTCGTCGGTCAGCACGCGCGCGAACGCGGTCACGACCGAATCGTCGAGCTGCAACGGCGCGTTCTCGGCCGCGCGCGCGGCGAGCGCGAGCAGCTCACGCGTCGCGAGCCGCTGGCCCGCTTCCCAGCGGTTGAACGGGTCGCTGTCGTGAGCGAGCAGGAACGCGAGCTCGTCGGCCGTATAGTCGTATTCGACGACCACCGGCGCCGAGAAATTGCGCAGCAGCGACGGCAGCGGAGTCTCGCGCACGTCGACGAACGTGAAGGTCTGCTCCGTCTCGGTGAATTCGAGCACGCGCGTCGTGCCCGAAGCTGCGTTTTCGCCTTCGAGACGCAGCGGCAGATCGGCACCGTCGCGTCCGATCAGGCCGATCGCGAACGGGATCAAAAGCGGGCCCTTTTGCGTCGCGTGCGCAGCCGGCGCAGCGTCGCCGTAGCCTTGCTTCAGCGTGACGGCGTAGCGCTGAGCATCGGCATCATAGGCCGTCTGAACCGTGACGCGCGGCGTGCCCGCCTGGCTGTACCAGCGCTCGAATTGAGCAAGGTCGCGGCCGTTCGCATCGGCGAGCGCGAGGCGGAAGTCGTCGCAGGTGACGGCCTGCCCATCGTGCCGCTTGAAGTACAGGTCCATGCCGCGCCGGAAGCCGTCGCGGCCGAACAGCGTCTGATACATCCGCACGACTTCCGCGCCTTTCTCGTAGACGGTCATCGTGTAGAAGTTGTTGATCTCGACGTAGCTCTCGGGGCGCACCGGATGCGCCATCGGACCGGAGTCCTCGGCGAACTGCATCTGGCGCAGCACGCGCACGTCCTCGATACGCTTGACTGCCCGCGCGGTTTCGTCAGTCGCGCCGCCCTCCATGTCGGCCGAGAATTCCTGATCGCGAAACACGGTCAGCCCTTCCTTCAAGCTCAACTGGAACCAGTCGCGGCACGTGACGCGGTTGCCCGTCCAGTTATGGAAGTACTCGTGGCCGACCACCGCTTCGATGTTCGCGAAGTCGGTATCGGTCGCCGTTTCCGGATTCGCGAGCACGTACTTCGTATTGAAGACGTTGAGCCCTTTGTTTTCCATCGCGCCCATGTTGAAGTCGCTCACGGCGACGATCATGAAGCGATCGAGGTCGAGCTCGAGACCGAAGCGCTCCTCATCCCAGCGGATCGAATGAATGAGCGACTCCATCGCGTGGCGGGTCTTGTCGAGATCGTGCGGCTCGACCCACACCTGCAGCAGCTTTTCCTTGCCCGAGACGCTCTTGATGCGCTCTTCGAGTGCGACGAGGCGTCCGGCGACGAGCGCGAACAAGTAGCTCGGCTTCTTGAACGGGTCTTCCCACTTCGCGAAGTGGCGGCCGTCGGCGAGCTCGCCTTCTTCGATCAGGTTGCCGTTGGAGAGCAGCACCGGGTAGGCGGCCTTGTCGGCGCGCAGCGTGACCG
>DATGHJ010000069.1:0-6368 GCA_035308085.1 Trinickia sp.
GCTGATGGTGCAGGTCGTGAAAGATCCGATCGGCACCAAGGGCGCGCGGCTGTCCACGCAAGTGAGCATCGCGGGCCGCACGCTCGTGTATCTGCCGCAGGAGCCGCATATCGGCATCTCGCAGAAGATCGAGAGCGAAGCCGAGCGCGAAGCGATCCGCGCGCGCTTGACGGCCGTGCTGCCCGTCGACGAGAAAGGCGGCTACATCGTGCGGACGATCGCCGAAGACGCGACCAGCGAAGAGCTGGCGGCCGATGTCGCCTACTTGCGCAAGACCTGGACGACGATCGTGGCACAAGCGCAGCGCCTGCCGCCGACCAGCCTGCTCTACCAGGACCTGAACTTGTCGCAGCGCGTGCTGCGCGACTTCGTCAACGACGAGACCACGCGCATCCAGGTCGATTCGCGCGAGACGCATCAGATGCTCGCGGAGTTCGCCTCCGAATTCACGCCCGCCGTCAGCTCGAAGCTGCACCACTACACCGGCGAGCGGCCGCTCTTCGATCTGTACAACATCGAAGCCGAGATTCAGCGCGCGCTGTCACGGCGCGTCGATCTGAAGTCGGGCGGCTACCTGATGATCGACCAGACCGAGGCGATGACGACGATCGACGTCAATACGGGGGGCTACGTCGGCGCGCGCAATTTCGACGACACGATCTTCAAGACCAACCTCGAGGCCGCGCACACGATCGCGCGGCAGCTGCGGCTGCGCAATCTGGGCGGCATCATCATCATCGACTTCATCGATATGGAGAACGCCGAGCATCGCGACGCGGTGCTCGGGGAGCTGAAGAAGGCCCTCTCGCGCGATCGTACGCGGGTGACGGTGAACGGGTTCTCGCAGCTCGGGCTCGTCGAGATGACGCGCAAGCGCACGCGCGAATCGCTTGCGCATGTGCTGTGCGAGCCCTGCCCGGTTTGCCAGGGCAAGGGACAGGTGAAGACCGCGCGCACTGTCTGCTACGACGTGCTGCGCGAAATCCTGCGCGAGTCGCGCCAGTTCAATCCGCGCGAATTTCGCGTAGTCGCTTCTCAGCAAGTCATCGATCTGTTCCTCGACGAAGAGTCACAGCATCTCGCGATGCTGATCGATTTCATCGGCAAGCCAGTGTCGCTGCAAGTCGAGTCGAATTTGAGTCAGGAGCAGTACGACATCGTGCTGATGTAAAGCACATGTAAGATCAACCCCGCCTTTTTTCTCGCGTTACGAACAACTCAGGCAGAATAAATCGACCAAGCGCCACGTGCGCCCTGATTCGAACGATCTTGACGACTGTGGAGCAATTCCATGCGGCTCTTCAGAACGGGGGGCGCGGCGGTGACGACCGGGGTTGTCGTTGTCACTGCCCTCCTCACCGGCGGATGTGCCAATGCGCCGTCCATCAGCGTGCTCGGCGCTTACTTTCCTGATTGGCTGTTCTGCATCGTCGCAAGCGTCGCGCTTGCGGTCATTCTTTACGTCGTTCTGGCGCGGACGCGCTACGCGCAGTGGCTGAGTCCGCCCGGGGTGGTCTACCCCACCCTCGTGACCTTCCTCGCACTCGTTGTCTGGCTGATCTTCTTCCAACGTTGAAACCTGTGATGGGCAGATTTGATGGCGACAAACGTCAGCAAGCCACCTAAGAAGACTTGGCCAGCCATCGTACTGGTCGTGGTCACCCTGGCGCTCCTGATCTTCGTGATCTGGCTATTGGATCGCGCACCGCGCACCGACGATGCCTACGCCTACGCGGACACGATCGACGTCGTGCCCGAGGTCAACGGCAAGATCGTCGAACTCGCCGTGCATGACAATCAAGCGGTCAAGCAAGGCGACCTCCTGTTTCAGATCGACCCGCGCCCATACCAAGATGCGTTGACGCGCGCAAAAGCCTCGCTCGTCGCGCTCGACAGGCAAATCGAGCTCACTCAGCGCAGCGTCAACGCGCAGCAGTACAACGCCGAATCGGTGCGCGCCGCGGTCGAGCGCGCGCGAGCGGCCGCCAACCAGGCGGCCGATACGCTGCATCGCACCGAGCCGCTCCTTAAACAGGGCTACGTATCCGCCGAAGACGTCGACCAGGCGCGCACCGCGCAGCGCGCCGCGTCCGCCGAGCTCAGCGCCGCCCGGCTGCAAGCGCAGCAGGCCGCGGCTGCGGTCAGCGGCGTGGATGCGCTCGTCGCGCAGCGCGCGGTCGTGGAGGCCGAAATCGCGATTGCCGAGCTCAACCTCGAATACTCGACGGTGCGCGCGCCGTTCGACGGCCGCGTCGTCTCGCTCAAAACCTCGACCGGCCAATTCGCTTCCGCGCTCAAGCCGGTGTTCACGTTGATCGACACCCGCCATTGGTACGTCGTCGCCAATTTCCGCGAGACCGAATTGAAAGGCATCCACGCCGGCACGCCCGCGACCGTCTATTTGATGAGCGACACGGACCAGCGCTTTCGCGGCACGGTCGACTCGATCAGCTACGGCGTGTCGCCCGACGAAGGCGGCCTCGCCTTGCCCGGCCAGTTGCCGCGCATTCAGCGCAGCATCAACTGGGTGCACGTTTCGCAACGCTTTCCCGTCAAGATTCTCGTCGAGAATCCGAACCCGGACTTGTTTCGCGTCGGCACGTCGGCCGTAGCCGTGCTGCACCGTTCAAGCAGCGACGACGCCCATCACTGAGCCGCCGGCATGAACCTATCCGACTACGTTCCGGACCCGGTGCTCGACGCAGGCAGGTTTCTGCGGGCCGAACTCGCGCCGTTTCCCGGGCGTGCGAACGTCATGCTGCGCGCGGTGTTGACGAGCACGATCGTGCTCGTGGCGTCGATGGCGCTCGAAGTGCCCGAGGTCGCGCTGTCGCTCCTGGTCGTGTTTTACGTCACGCAGTCGAACGTGGTGGTGACGAAGCTCGTGGGCGTACTGTTCATTGTCGGATCGACACTCGCGATCGGCAGCTCGATCCTGCTTCTAAAGTTCACGTTCGATTACCCGCTGATCCGCATCGTCGCGGCCAGCGTGCTGCTCTTCTGCAGCGTCTATCTGATGCGGATCCTGAAGATCGGCGTCGTGTTCTTCATCGTCGCGATCGTCGTCATCTACGTGCAGAGCTTCGTCGACCAGACCGATCAGGCGGAGCTCTTGGTCCGCGGCGTGCTGTGGGTCTGGGTCGCCGTGAACTATCCGATCGCGCTGACGCTCGTGATCAATACGCTGCTGTTGCCCGCCGAGCCGGCAGAGCAATTGAAGGCGGCAATGCACCGGCAACTGGCGGCGGTCGATGCGCGCCTCACGTATCTGATCGACGGTGGCGAGCGGCCCGAGCCCATCGCGCCGCTCGCGATCCAGCAAGGCGCGATGACATTGCAGAAGCTGCTCAAATTCGTCGGGATGCGCGGTGTCCCGTCTCGCGAGGAACAGGCTTATCAGCTTGCGTGCATTGCGACGGTGTCGCGCGTGTATCGCGGCGTGAGCGAGCTGTCGATAGAACGGCAGGACAGGCCTGCGCCGCAAATCCGGATCTTGGGCGCGTTGCGCGCGGAGTGTCGAGCGCTCGACGAGGCAATCGCCTCCGGCGGCCCCTATCGAAGCGCCCCTACCACCGCACAGGAACCGCAAGACGTCACGGATGCGCCCGCCGCCGCGGGCGAAATGCAGCGCGCGCTGCGCGCCTTCGGCGATTTCGGCACGCGCGGCGACGGGGCCGGCAAGGCCCCCGCGAAAGAGCCGATGGTCGTGCCGGACGCGTTCACCAATCCCGTCTACGCGCGCTTTTCGCTGAAGACCTTGCTAGCCGTGCTGATAGGCTACGTCTTCTACAACGCGGTCGACTGGCAAGGCATCCACACCGTCATGCTGACCTGCCTGGTCGTCGCGCTGCCGAGCCTCGGGGCGTCAACGCAAAAAGCGCTGCTGCGCGTCGGCGGCGCGCTCGGGGGCAGTGCGCTCGCGCTCTTCATGGTCGTCTTCGTGATCCCGCATCTCGACGACATCGTCGGGCTCTTGCTCGTGGTGTTGCCGGTCGTCGCGCTCGCCGCGTGGATCGCAGCCGGATCGGAGCGCATCGGCTACGCGGGCCTTCAGGTCCTCTTCACGTTTTCACTGTCGCTGCTCGCGCAGTTCGGGCCGACCACCAATCTCACCGAAATCCGCGACCGGATGGTCGGGATTCTGCTCGGCGTCGGCCTTTCGGCTGTCGTTCAGGTCGCGTTCTGGCGGGAAGGCGAAAGCGACGTGCTGCGCCAGAAGCTGGCGTCGATGCTGCGTCCGGTCGCCGCGCTGCTGCGCGCGCCGGTGACCGGCGCCGGGACACCGGAGCAACTCGCCTATGCGCAGCAGCAATTGCGCACTTGGGCCGTGCTGACCGACTGCGAAGCGACGCTCGCGCGCGTCGCGCTCGAACCGGGCTGGCAGGAAGGTGAGCAGGCGCAGATGACATTTCGCGCGCAAGCGGTGCTCGCTCAAGGGCGCGAAATCATGCTGGCCGGCAACGCGCTTCACAATGTGCTCGCCACGCCCGAGGCGCGCGCGAGCCAAACCACGTCGGATGCGGTGCGAGCCGTTCAGGAGCAGGCCGCCCTTTGCCTCGACCGCTACGCCGACGATCTGGCCTCGCACCCGCCCGTCGCGCTCGCTCCGCGCCCCATCGAGGTTCGCGCGCGGCCGGACGACGCTTCTCTCGGCGCGCTGCTGGCCAGCGCGCGCCACTTGGTGCGCGAGGTGTCGGGCCTGCCGGACTGGAACCTCGCCCCGCCGCCGCCCGCAACCCTGCGCGAGTCCGCCGAACATGATTAAGCGACAGCGTCCCTGGGTGTCTTCGTTTTTTCGCGGCCGCGTGCTGACCGCGAGCTTGCTCTGCGCGCTAGCGGGCTGCGCGCTGATCCACACGAACGGCAAGCCCGACGCCCTGATCGAGCCCGACCAGATCCGCCTCGCCGACGACATCCATCTCGCGCGCGAAGGCTGGCCGTCCGCGCGCTGGTGGGCCGTCTACGGCGACCCGCAGCTCGACGCCTTGATCGATCGCGCGCTCGCCGATGCGCCGACGATGGTGATCGCGCGCTCGCGGGTCGCGCAGGCGAAATCGAACGTCGAGCTGGTCAAAGCGGGGTCCAGCCTGCAGGTGACCGCACTCGGCCTGCTCGATCGGGAACACGTTTCGGCCAACGGCTTTATCGGTCCGTTCGCGGGGAACGACCCTGCGCTCGGCATTTCCGGCCCTTGGTACACCGAAGGCATCGTCGGGCTCGGCGCCAGCCTGAACGTCGACATCTGGGGCAAACAGCGTGCACTGGTGGCTGCGTCGCTCGGCGAGCACAACGCGCGGCTCGCGGAGGAAGCGGCCGTCGAACTCGAAATCTCGACCGATGTCGCGCAGCTTTACTACGGCATCCAGACCACCTATGCGCTGATCGATCTCCTCGAGCAATCCCGGCAAGTCGCGGCATTTGCGGTGGAGACACACGAAGCGCGCGCGACGCGCGGCCTGGAGCCGCGGACCCGGGTCGAAGAAGCGCGCGCGCAGCATTTTGCCGTCACGCGGCAGATCGTTGCCGCGCAGACGCAGGTCAAGCAGTTTCGCGAATCGCTGCGCGCGCTGATCGGCGCCGGCCCGGACAACCTGCCCGACATCGAGCCCGTGCCGCTGCCGCAATCGCAAGCGAGCTTGCCGGCGACGCTGTCCTACGATTTGCTCGCGCGGCGTCCCGACTTGCAGGCGATGCGCTGGTACGTCGAATCGTCGTTCCACCGGATCGACGCCGCCAAAGCCGCGTTCTATCCGAGCTTCGACATCAAAGCCTTCTTCGGCGTCGATGCGCTGCATCTGGGCGACCTGTTCATGCATGCGAGCCAGCAGATCAACTTCATTCCTGGGCTGTATCTGCCGATTTTCGACGGCGGCCGCCTCAACGCGAATTTGAGCGGCGCGCGCACGGCGAGCAACACGCTGATCGAACAATACAACCAGGCTGTGCTCGACGCGGTGCGAGATGTCGCGCAGACCGGCAACCGGCTGCAGGATCTCGATACCGAAGCGCAATTGCAGTCGCAGAAGGTGCAGGCCGTGACGTTCGTGCGCGACAGCGCCGAAGCGCACTACGAGCGCGGGCTCGACAGCCGCTACACAGCGATGCAAGCGCGCCTGCCCGTGATTGCCGAGCAGTCGGCGCTTCTCGACATCAACGGGCAGAGGCTCAGCCAGGAAATCGCGTTGGTGAAGGCGCTCGGCGGCGGCTATCGTGCCGATCCGCCAGTGGACTTGAAGCCGCGTTGAGCGGCGCGGGCTGGGTGGCCGCTGACTGCGCTACGCCGGGTTTCTTGCAGCGCGCCACCGAGGCTCGTCTCACGCCGCCGCATACCCGAGATAAGCGGCCGCGCTCCCCGCGAGCGCCAGCAG
>DATGHJ010000070.1:0-6584 GCA_035308085.1 Trinickia sp.
AGCTCGACCGTGGCGCGCAACGTTTCCAGGCCGCGCAGGATCGCTTTCAAATCGTGAGCATCGTCGTTGCGGCGGGCATGCTGCTCGCGCTGGTATGCGCGTGGCTCGGGCGCGCGACGCTCGTGCGCGCGATCGTGCATCCGGTCGACGCGGCGCTCGCGCAGTTCCAGCGCATCGCGCACGGCGATCTGACGGCGCGCATCGAGGTCGCGAGCGACAACGAAATGGGCCGCCTTGCCGCGGGGCTGCAGCAGATGCAGGCGTCGCTCGTGGCCACGGTCAGCACTGTGCGCAGCAGCGCGGATTCGATCGACACGGGCGTGAGCGAAATCGCGTCCGGCAACACGAATCTGTCGCAGCGCACCGAAGAACAGGCGGCGTCGCTCGAGGAAACGGCGGCAAGCATCGAAGAGCTCACGTCGACAGTCAAGCAGACGGCGCAAAACGCCCAGGAGGCGAGTTCGCTCGCGCAGGGCGCGTCCGGCCTCGCGGCGCAGGGCGGCGAGCTCACGCAGGAAGTCGTTGGCACGATGCAGGAGATCGTCGACAACTCGCGCAAGATCGCCGACATCGTCGGCGTGATCGAAGGCATCGCTTTCCAGACCAATATTCTTGCGCTCAACGCCGCGGTCGAGGCGGCGCGTGCGGGCGAACAAGGGCGCGGCTTCGCCGTGGTGGCGAGCGAAGTGCGCTCCCTCGCGCAGCGCAGTGCGGCAGCCGCGAAGGAAATCAAAACCGTGATCGGAGAATCGTCGGCGCGCGTCGAAGCGGGCGCTGAACTCGTGGAGCGTTCGGGCTCGACGATGAATGAAATCGTCACGGCGATTGCGCGCGTGAGCACGATCATGAACGAGATCGCGACGGCCGCGCACGAGCAAAGCACCGGTATCGATCAAGTCAACATCGCTGTGGCGCAGATGGATGAGGTCACGCAGCAAAACGCCGCGCTCGTCGAGCAGGCGGCAGCGGCGGCCAGTTCGCTCGAAGAGCAGGCGCGCAGGCTGACGACGGCCGTTGCAGTGTTCCGCGTTTCCGGGAGTTCGGCGCCGGCGCGTGCGGTCGCGAATCGCAGGGGAGGCGAACGCGTTGCTCCGGACTTGACGGAAACCTCGCTTCAAACGGCGTAAGGGGTGTAAGGGGCGTAAGGGGCGTAAGGGGCGTAAGGGGCGTGAGCCGCGCAAGAACAGGCTGTTGCATTTGTAATGATCGATTGCAGTCGGTTACATGTCGGCTGCGTGAGTTTTGAGATGCTGCCTTTACAATGCGGCATCGGATTTTGAGGGGTGACGTACTTCGTATTTTGTATTTCGAACACGTCATGCCGTGTACGGTGTAACGGTGGCGCCGTCGCGAATGAGGTGTGTGCATGCTGCTCGTGAAGGCGCCACGCGGGTGCCGCTCGACCAGCGATACCCTTGAAATAATGGAGTTCGAGTCGAAGATGAGACGAGGTCATTTCGACAGAAGCATGGCGCTCGTCGCCGGCGCCGCGATGGCGGCCATCATGGCCGGGTGCGCGACCGTCGCGCCGCCCGCGTCGAGCGACATGATGGCGGCTGGCGCGTCACCTGCCGCCGCGGCATCGGCGGCACAGACGGCCCCGGGCGCTTCCGCCGCTGCGGACAATACGGCCGATTCGACGAGCGACCAGTCGGCGCAAGTGCAGTGGATCAGCTACGCCGTGAAGCGCGGCGATACGCTTGGCGGCATCGCGAAGAGCCACGGCTGCACGGTCAAGAATTTGATCGCGTGGAATCATTTGAAGCGCAAGCCGCGTTTGGCGAAAGGCGAAGCGCTGCGGATTGCCGTGAGCGGCGCGGGGAACGCAAGCGCGGTGTCCGCGCAGACGCTCGATCGCCACTCGCAGCGCGTCACGCTCGCGTGGCCCGCCGACGGCTCCGTCATCGAGCAGTTCGAACCGGGTCGCAATCGCGGCATCGAAATCGGCGGCAACGAGGGCGATCCGGTCCGCGCCGCTGCGGCCGGGCGCGTGATGTACGCAGGCACCGGCTTGAACGGCTATGGCAGCCTGATTATCGTGCAGCACAACGCCGATTTTCTGACGGCCTATTCGCATAGCCGCAAGCTGCTCGTGAAGACCGGCGACGTCGTGCAGCAAGGCGAAGAGATCGCCGAGATGGGCGACGTCGACAGTCCGCGTGTTGCGGTGCTGTTCGAAGTGCGCCGCGACGGCAAGCCGGTCGATCCGATGCCGTATCTGCCGAACGGGCACGGTTGAGCGCGAGCGACAGCAGCGGGGCGATTGCGCTCAGGGTCGTCGCCAGTCGACTCGCAACGTCCCGCAAAATCTCACCTTTGATGGCACTCGAATAACGGCGAGCCTGCAAGGTCGTTAGCACTTCTACGGCTGTTTATTGCGAATCGTTGCACCGGTACCTACTAATCCAGGTCGATAGCGGGCCAATTTGCGCAATATATGCATATGCATGCAACGATCGAATAGGTGAGTATTTTCGGGAGTGTTGAATGTCGGGGGACGTGACGCTGTTCCGCAATGCTCAGTGCGTGTGAACTATCGAGAAAGGCGCGAGGTCCAATCGCACCTTCTCAACCATCGTTCGACATCACATTTCCATGAAGCCATCGCCATTGCGTCGTTCGCTTTTGCTTGCCGCTGTGTCCACGCCGTTGGTCGGTGCTTGCGCCTCGCTGGCCGCGGGTCCTCGGCGCAATTCGGAGGCGCAAGCCGAATTGGCGAAGCTCGAAGCGTCTTCGGGCGGGCGGCTCGGGCTCGCCGCGATCGACACCGGCAGCGATGCACGCCTCGCGCATCGCGCCGATGAGCGGTTTGCCGTTTGCAGCACGTTCAAGGTGATCGCGGCCTCCGCGACTCTGAAGCGCAGCGAGAGCGAGCCTGAGTTGCTCGAACGCCGTGTGATGTATGCGGAGCAGGACCTTGTCAACTATTCGCCGATCACGAAGCCGCATGTGGCGAGCGGCATGACTGTCGCCGAACTCTGCGCGGCGGCGATCGATTACAGCGACAACACGGCCGGCAACCTGTTGATGAAGATTCTCGGCGGACCGCAAGCCGTGACAGCGTTTGCGCGCTCGATCGGCAACGACACGTTCCGGCTCGACCGCTGGGAGACCGAGCTGAATACGGCGATTCCCGGCGATTTGCGCGATACGTCGACGCCGGCGTCGATGGCGCACAGCTTGCGGCAGCTCGCGCTCGGCGATGCGCTGGCGCCGCGCCAGCGCGAGCAACTGCAGGCCTGGCTGCGCGCGAATACGACAGGGGGCAAGCGCATCCGGGCTGGTGTCCCCGCCGACTGGCAGGTGGGCGACAAGACCGGAACGGGCGACTACGGCACGACGAACGACATCGGCGTGGTATGGCGGCCTTCCGGGGCGCCGCTGGTTATCGCGATCTACTTCACGCAGCAGCGCCAGGATGCGTCGCCGCGCGACGACGTGCTGGCAACGGCAGCGCGCATCGTGGCCGGCGCGCTGGGTTGAGAAACCGCGTTACCGGCAACGAATCTTCGCCGCGTGCCGCGTTTGTTTCAAGCGATCGGCAATCACGCAAGCCGTCTTCGAATTGTTTCGGCGAGCTTGTCTTGAGCGATCGTGCTTGCAGCGAGCGCGTGGACCTCGGGGTACGCGTCGCTGGCGATGTCGGTCAGCACTTGCCCAGGCGGCGCTTCGACGAGCACCGTCGCGCCCATCTCGATCATCACCGAGAGCGCATCGAACCAGCGCACTGTGTGACGCATGTTGGTGACGAGGTCGTCCCGGATCGCATCGGCCGTATGCAACGGGCGAGCGCCGCGATTGCCGATGTAGGTGCTGCGCGGCGCGCGAAACGGTACGCCGGCGCTGTAGGCGAGCAGTTGGTCCGAGGCGTGGGCGAGCAGTTCGCAATGTGACGGCACACTGACGTCGAGCCGCGTCGCTTTACGGGCGCCCGCTGCGAGCGCGCGTTCGTTGAATGCCTCGAGCGCGGTGTCCGAACCGGCGACGACGATTTGCCGGGGGGCATTCACATTGCCGATATAAACGCGTCCTGCGGCGGCGTCCGCGGTTTCGCGCGTCAAAGTTTCGATTTCGTGTTCGCCCAAGCCCGCTATCGCCGACAAGCCGTAGCCACCCGGATAGGCCCTCTCCATCAGTTCGGCGCGCTTTTTTGCCATGCGCAGCGCGTCGGCGAAAGCCAACGCTTCGCAGCTCACTGCGGCTGCATACGCGCCGATCGACAAGCCGGCGCTCAGCTCTCCGAACAGTCCGTCGGCCGCAAGCTGGCGCGTCATCGCGACGCCCGCGATCACGAGCGTGAGCTGCACCGCAACCGTCGAGCGCAGCGCTTCGGCGGTATCGAGTGCCAGCACGTCGGTGCCTAGCACCTGCGAGGCTTCCGCCAGCGTGTCGCGGATTGCGGCATGCGCCGGCAGGCGGTGCAAGAAGCCGGCGCTTTGCGCACCTTGACCCGGGAAGAGATAAGCCAGCATTACGTCGATTCCTGCGTCCGGGCTTCGGCCGCGGCCCATGGATCGGCGACGAGTCGCGGACCTTGCGCGCCACGAACCAGCACGCGTGCCTTGTTCGAGGCGAATTCGGCGAGCGCGACGCCGCCTGCCGGTGTTTCCAGTTGCACGTCGATCCGGGCTCCGACGCGCGTGGCGTGCGCGATCAATTCAGCGAGCAAGGCGCGTGCTGTGTCCATCGAAAGCGGCGTCGGCGTTCGAATCAGCAGGTCGAGGTCACTGGAGGAGGTGACCATTGGCAGCCCGGTCGCGAGTTCGAAGCCGGCGCTTCCCGTCGGTCCCCAGGTGAATGCCGACAGGCAGCGTGTCTGGCGTACGGTGTTCAAAATTTTGTATACCGGACACGGTGCACGGTCGACGCTAGGCGGCATGCCGGCCAGATCCTCCGGTGCTATGACCGCTTCGATGTCTCCGGCTTCGGCCCAAGTGCCGTAGCGCTCGTTGCGTTGCGCCCCGCGCACGCCGATCGCGACGAAACCCGCCGCCGATTCGGCGCGCCGCACGACGGCGAACGGCGCGCAGGCAAACGCGCTTCGCACCCACGCCGGTTCTCCGGGCTGTTCGGGCAGGCGCCGCAGTTTCAGCAAATCGTGCGCGCGCCAGCGTGCGTCCGACGCGACCGGCGCATTTGCCGTCCAAGGCGGTAGCGCGCATACGTGCATCGTGTCCCGCGCCATGACGTTCATCCCATATCCCATTGCTCGGCAAGACGCCGCCGTACCTCGATCGACGCGGCGCGCGTCGTCTTTGCCGCTGCCGATTCGAGCCGGTGCGACAGGCCCCGCGTACCGCTGCGTGCGCTTTGCACGGCTTCGTTCAACACACTGCGCACGCGTTCGATTTGCGTGCCGGTCGGCGCATCGGCGTCCACGCCGCCGATCAGCGTGTCGAGCAAACCCAGCTTGGCAAACGCCGAGAGCGAGTACGACATCGGCGTGATCGTTTCGCCGAGCTCGTCGAGCGCTTCGACCGAGCGGCGCGTCACGCGCGCCGCCGAATCCTTGCCCATCGCGTGCACGGCGATGCCCGGTGCGTCGAGCGCCACGATCCGATTCGCCTGATAGCCATGCGCGAGGAACGCCCCGGACATGGCCGGCCCGACGATTAGCGCCACCACGGGATGCCCGGCGGCTCGCGCGGCCGCATAGGCATCGACGGCCGCCGCACAGGCGAGATGAATACCCAGCATTTCCTCGCGATATCCGTATGCCTGGCTTTTCACGTCGACGATCGCGACGATCGGGCGGCGCGTGCTCGTCCCGGCGTCTTCTTCCATCGTGTCGCGGACCACGCGCGCCAACTGCCAGCCTTGCTCGAGCCCGACAACGTTATCGACCGCGCGCGGAAAGCGATTGCCGGCATCGGGCACGACCGCAATGAAGCGTGCGGTATCGGCTCCGAGGGCGGCATCGCCCGACCATATCGGCGCGGCCGTGCGGGGTTCGCCTGCGAGCGCGCGGAACCAGCGTTGTCCGCGCGTCATCGTGATGTCGCTCATGCTTGCTCCTGCTGCTGTTGCGCGCTGGCCGACGCCGTGCCGGCGCGTGACGCGTCCGCCTGAAACACAGCGCGCATCGCTTCGGGTGAGGCGTTGGCCGGATCGATCTGCGCGAGCTTCGCCAGATACGTATCGACCGCTTCGCTTCGATGCTGCGCCGGCACGCCGCGCGCAAACGCATCGCGCACGGCGGCGCGCAGAGTGTTCGTCTCGTCGTCCGCGAGCGTGTCGACGAGGCCGGTCGCCGCGCGCTGCTCGCCGCCGATCAAGCGCCAGACGTAGCGCCGGTCGCTCGCATCGAGTTCGACGATGCCCGCTTCCTGTTCGATCACCTCGGGACCGTTCATGCCGAGCCGTCCCTGCCTGGTCGCGACGAGATACGAGCACAGCGCCGCTGCGAGCGACATCCCGCCGAAGCAGCCGACCATGCCCGCAATCACGCCGACGACCGGCACGTGGCGGCGCAGCGCGACGATCGCCGCCTGAATTTCGGCGATGACCGCGAGCCCGAGATTCGCTTCCTGCAAGCGCACGCCGCCGGTCTCGAACACGATGACCGGACGCACGAGCTTGCCTCG
>DATGHJ010000071.1:0-7848 GCA_035308085.1 Trinickia sp.
CCGACCATGCACGCCGGATTCGGCTGCTCGCGATGCAACGCGAACAACTGCGCTTCGTCGACCGCGCGATAGACCTCGAGCAGCGTGATGTCTTCCGGCTCGCGTGCGAGCAGCGCACCACCGCCCGCGCCCAATTGCGACGTCGTCAGCCCGGCCTCGGCAAGCATCGACAACAACCGCCGAATCAGCGCCGGATTCGTGTTGACGCTCCCCGCGATCATTTCCGACGACAACGGCACGCCATCTTGCAGCGACAGCAGCGCTAGGACGTGGATCGCAAAAGCAAACCGGCTGCTCGTATTCACCGCAAGTCTGCCTGGCGAAAATGTGTAACCATGATAATTACATTAATTGGATTTGGCAACTTCGGATTCAGTCGCCGCCGGACTTCGCGGCGCCGCCCGTGGCATCCGAGCGCGTCGCGCCGCCGGACGCATCGCTCTGGCTCGCCCAGTTTTGCAGCTTGCGGCCCGCGGTTTCGAGGCCGTAGCCCGCCGTCGAGGCGGCCTGCCCGAGCATGGCGTTGGCCGCGCTCGCGGCGCCTTGCAGTTGAGCCTGCGTCGCGGCCGACACGCCGCTCGCGCCCAGCTTGATCGACGGCGCCGACGCGCCCGCATCGACGTGCGCCTGCGCCGTCAGGCGCGCGGAATCGACCTGCTGGCCGACGAAGCTCGCAGCCTGATCGAGGCTCTTCGCGGCTTGGTGCGCTGCTTGAACGGCAGCGTCGCCGAGCTTCGCGGCTTGCTGCTGCGCCGCTTGCTGAGCCGATTCGTCATGCTTTTGACACGCCGCAAGCGCGCTCAGCACGAGCGCCGCCAAAGCGGCGCGTGACAACCCGTTGAGATATTTCATGGTGACACTCGCATTCATCCCCCGTACCGGGAGGGCTTTGTTTTTCTGAAGTGAGGCAATGATACGCCGCGCACTTCGCGGCGCAGCCGCGAAACCTTGCCGCAGCGCAACGGCTGCGTTTGCGTTGGCGCAAAAGGCATTGAAATAGACCGCGAAGCGCGCCGATCTGTTCCGTTCATGGTTGCGCGGCTAGTCGCTCAACGCACGGGTGCGCCCCGCGAGCGACGCGATCACGACGACCAATTCCAACGGGTCCACCGGCTTGGCGATATGCGTCTGAAAACCGGCAAGCAGCGCGCGCCGCCGGTCTTCGCTGCGCGCGAACGCGCTCAGCGCGGCGGCCGGCGTCGTGCGGCTTTGTCCGCTTCGCTCGCTCGCCGCCTGCTCCAGCGCGCGCAGCTTGCGGATGAACTCGTAGCCGTCCTCGCCCGGCATGCCGATATCGCTCACGACCACGTCGGGCGGCGCGGCTTCGTATGCGGCGAGCGCGTCGGCGGCATTGTCGAGCGCGGTGGTCGTGGCGCCGCGCTCCTGCAACAAGCGCTCGACGAGCTCGCGCGCATCGGGCTCGTCCTCGACGATCAGCACGTGCAGCCCGGCGAGCGCGGGCGGCGTCTCGAGCGACTGCGAGCGCGCGCCCGCGACGCGCATCGGCTCGATATTCGCCGTCGGCAGGCGCACGACGAACGTCGCGCCGCATCCTTCGCCGTCGCTCATCGCCTCGATGCGGCCACCGTGCATCTCGACCAGTTGCTTCGCGATCGACAGACCGAGCCCGAGGCCGCCGTGCTGGCGCGTCGTGCCCGTGTCCTCTTGGCGAAAGCGCTCGAACACGTGCGCGAGAAATTCGGGCTTGATGCCCCGCCCGGTATCGCTGAGCGTCAATTCGACTTCGCCTTCGACGCGGCGCAGCAGCACCTCCACCGTGCCGCGCTTGCCCGTGAACTTGATCGCATTGCTCATCAGGTTCCAGACCACCTGCTGCAAGCGCGCCGGGTCGCCCTGCACCGGCCCCGCCGGCTCGAGGCTCGGCGTGATGCGGATCTCCTTCGCGTCGGCCGCGGGCTGCACCGAGCGGATCACGTATTCGACGATGTCGCCGAGATCGAGCCGTTCGAGATCGAGCCGCAGCTTGCCCGCCATGATGCGCGAGAGGTCGAGCAGATCGTCGACCATCCGCGCCTGCGCGCGCGCATTGCGCTCGATCACTTCGAGCCCCTTCCGGACGCGCTCGGGCTCGCTCGCGTCGCGCATCAGGATCTGGGTCCAGCCGACGATCGCGTTGAGCGGCGTGCGCAATTCGTGCGATAGCGTCGCGACGAATTCGTCCTTCACGCGCGACGCGCGTTCCGCCTCGGTGCGCGCCGCGCGCTCCGACGCGAGCAGCCGCTCGCGCTCCTCGGCAAGCGTGCGAAAGTGCGCCTCGCGTTCGCTCAAGCGCTGCGCTTCGGCCAGCTCGCGCTGCACGCGCGCCTCGCGCAGCACGCGTTCGATCGCCCCGGGCAGATAGTCGAGATAGCCTTCGCTCTTCGGCACGATGTCGGCAACGCCTGAACGCAGCGCTTCGATCACACGCGCCTCGTCGGCGAAACCGGTGCAGAGGATCGCCGGCAGCACGATGCCGGCCGCGCGCAGCGCGCGCAGGAAGTCGAGACCGGTCTCGGCCGTGCCGAGCGTGTAGTCGACGACGATCACCTCGGGCAACTCAGACGCGATCGACGCGCGCGCGTCGTGCGCGCTCGCCGCCGTTAAAACGCGGTAGCCGACGCGCGTGAGCGCGCGCGTCGCGAGCCGCAGCAAGCCCTCGTCGTCGTCGACGAAGAGAACGTCGGCGGTCATCGACCGCCCGTCGGCAGCTTGACCACTTGCAGGAAGAAGCCGAGCCGGCGCACCGCCTCGATGAACGCCTCGCTCTCGACCGGCTTCGTCACGTAGACGTTGCAGCCGAGCTCGTAGCAGCGCTCGATTTCGCGCGGATCGTCGGTGGTCGTCAGCATGATCACCGGCAGCGACGCCGTGCGCGGGTCGGTCTTCAAGCGCCGCAGCACCTCGAGCCCGTCGATGCGCGGCATCTTCAGATCGAGCAGGATCACGGGCGCGCTGAGCGCATCGTGCTCGAAGCGCGCATCGTCGCCGAAGAAGTAGTCGATGGCCTCCTGGCCGTCGGCGAGCCGGATGAAGCCGTTGGTCAGCCCCGCGCGGCGCAGGTTGCGCTGAATCAGCGTGGCGTGGCCGTCGTCGTCTTCGATCAGGATGATGCTGACCGATTGGCCGGAGCTCTCGTGCTGTGTCATGTTGCCTCCCGCTGGGCCGCCCCGAGGGGCGTAGCGGGGAATTCGCGGAGCACTGCTCCGCGCCCGCGCAGCCGGCTGGCTTTGCAAAGCCAGCCGTGGACGGCATCAGCCCCCTCGGGGGGAGCTTTGCATGGGACCGGAGTAGGCGCTAAAGCGCCAACTCCGGTCGACAGCGAACGATAGTGAGCGTGGGGGTAGTTCATTTTGCCTCCCGCCGGGCCGCGTCAGCCCTTGGCCGGCGAACAGTCGTTGACGTCCTGCGGCTTCGCAGCCATCTGCAGATGCAGGCGCTCGCCCGTGTACGGGCTGTGCTTCTTCACCACGTCCATGTTCAGCTCGATGCCGAGGCCCGGCTCCTGCGACGGAATGATGTAGCCCTGCTCCCAGCGGATCGGTGTCTTGACGACTTCCGCGTGAAAACCGCCCCACGTCATGATGCTTTCCTGGATCAGGAAGTTCGGCGTGCAGGCCGCGAGCTGAACGCTCGCCGCCGCGCCCACCGGACCGTTATAGAGGTGCGGCGCGATTTGCGCGTAGTAGACTTCGGCGAGCGTCGCCACCTTCTTCGCTTCGAGCAGACCGCCCACGCGCGCCACGTTCAACTGGATGATCGACGCGCCGCCCGCTTCGAGCAGCTTGTGGAATTCGTACTTGGTCGTGAGGCGCTCGCCCGCCGAGATCGGAATGCTCGTGTGCTTCGCGACTTCGGCCATCGCGTCGGGCTGCCCCGGCGGCACCGGCTCTTCGAACCACAGCGGATCGTATTTCTCGAGGCGCTTCGCCAAGCGGATCGCCGAGGACGGCACCATCTGCCCGTGCGTGCCGAACAGGATGTCGGCCTGGTTGCCCACGGCCTCGCGCACCTTGCGGCAGAACGTTTCGCAGCGCTCGAGCACTTCGAGCGAGAGCTGGTGGCCCGAGTACGCCGTGTACGGGCCAGCGGGATCGAACTTGACCGCCGTGAAGCCCTTCTTCACGTTCTCGGCCGCGCATTCGGCGGCGAGATCGGGATCGTCGTAGTCGTACTCGCCCTTCGAATTCTTCGGATACAGATACGTGTACGAGCGCAGCTGCTCGTGCACGAGGCCGCCCAGCAACTCATAAACGGGCTTGTTCGCGGCTTTGCCGATGATGTCCCAGCACGCCATCTCCAAGCCACTCACGACGCCCATCATCGTCAAATCGGGGCGCTGCGTGAAGCCGCTCGAATAGCACTCGCGGAACAAGCGTTCGATACGGTGCGGATCGTGATCGAGCAGATAGCGCGCAAACACGTCTTCGATGATCGGCACCATCGCCTTCGGATGGAACGTCGCGGAGTAGATCTCGCCGACGCCCTCGATGCCGTCGTCGGTCGTGAGCTTCACGAAGATCCAGTACATGCCGCCCACGTGCGGCGGCGGAACAGCGACGACATGAGTTTCAAGCGAGACAATCTTCATTTCGCACCCGATTTCCTGTTGTTGAGCCTGCTGCGCAAGACCAGCGCGGTGACGAGCCACAGCTCGGGAATCGACGCGAGCTGCTTGAGTCCACTGCCGATACGCCGCGCTGGAGAAGCACGGCGTATCGCGTGCATCGATGAATCGATGAACCGTTGTCAGTACTTCATGACGACAAGGCGCGTCTGCGTGAATTCGAGCATGCCGTGCTTGCCATCGTCGCCGCCGAGGCCCGAACGCTTCCAGCCTGCGTGGAAGCCCTGGTACGGATCGGCCGGCGTGCGGTTCACATACAGCTCGCCCGCTTCGATCGAATTCGCCACCTTCATCGCCGTACGGTAGTTCTCGGTGTAGAGCACCGACGAGAGGCCGAACTGGTGATCGTTGGCCATCTCGATCGCTTCGTCGATCGTGCGGTACTTGAGCACCGGCATGATCGGGCCGAACGTTTCTTCCTGGACGATCTCCATGTCCTGACGCACGTTCGTGAGCAGCGTCGGCGGATAGAAGTAGCCCTTGCCTTCCGGAATCTTGCCGCCGGTCTCGAGCGTCGCGCCTTCGGCCGCCGCACGCTGGACCATCGCGTGAATCTCCTTGCGCGATGCGTCGTTGACGAGCGGGCCCATGCGTTCCGGATACTCGCTGCGATCGCCGATCTTCACGGCGCTCATCTGTTGCTTGAGCAGCGCGACGAAGCGCTCATGGACGCTTTCCTGCACGTATACACGCTCGATGGCCGTGCAGAGCTGGCCGCAGTGCGTCGTCTTCGACGCGACGAGCGCCTGCGCGGCTTTTTCGAGGTCGGCGTCGGCCTCGATGATCGCGGGCGTCTTGCCGCCGAGTTCCAGCGACGGCTTCGCGATATTGGCCTTGCAATACTCGAGCACCTTGCGGCCCGCGTTGACGCTGCCCGTCAGCGTGATCATGCCGACCGCCGGATGCGTGCAGACCGCCTCGGCCGTTTCATGATCCATCGCGACGATGTTGACGACGCCCGCCGGGAAACCCGCGCGGTCAACCGCCTTGGCGATTTCGAAAGCGGAGCTCGGCGTGTTGTTGCTCGGACGGACCACCACGGTGTTGCCCGAGATCAGCGCCGGCGCGACTTTGCGCATCAGCGTGTAGACGGGGTAATTGAACGGAATCAGGCACGCAACGACGCCGATCGGCTCGCGCTGCAGAAAGAGGTTTTCGTCCGGCGTATCGCTCGGGATGATTTCGCCTTCGATACGGCGCGCCCATTCCGCGTGATAGCGGGTGATCTGGCCGGCGTAGATCGACTCGTTGGTCGCGTCGGCGACGCTCTTACCCGATTCCGCCGCGAGCGCGCGGCCGATTTCCGGCGCGAGCTCGGTCAGCGCGTCGGCGAGCTTGTGCAGATAGGCGGCGCGCTCGGCCGCAGGCAGCTTGCGCCAGCGCTTTTGCGCGGCAGCCGCCGCTTCCACGGCCGCCACGGCCTCGGCCTTCGTGGCTGCGGAGATCTCGGCGATCTGCGCTTCGGTCGCCGGGTTGAAGACCGCGATGCGCGCCGCGCTGGCGGGCTCGGTGAACCGGCCGTTGATGTAGTTTCGATCGACTCGCATAGTCATTGCCCAAGAAAGGGGAAGCGTTGCCGCTCGCGAGCGGCGCCAAGTCCGTAATCAGTCGACGGGATGAGGCGACGCCGCCGACCTGACTCATCAATGCGGACGGCAAAGCGCCGCAAATACAGGGGAATGGGCGAATTCTTGGCGGCGGATGCGGGCACAGCAAGCGAGTATTTCGAGCGACGAACATTCGAAAAACTCACGTTACCCGTCTAAGGCCGACGGCAATTGAAGACGGCGTCCCGCGGCCGGTTGCAGGCTCGAGCCCAGCCTAGGGAAAACACCAAGACGAGTTGATGCGAATTAAATATGAGATTAAAGCATCTCAAAGACGCGCTTGAAGCGGTTCGCGCGATGGCGACGACGGCTCCAGATTGCGGTCGGCCAGCCACACCTCCTGCTGCAGCCATTCCTTGAACTGGACGAGATGCGGCAGCGCGGTTTGCTCGGGCCGCGTGACGAGCCAGTACGACTGATGGCCGTCCACGTGGACGTTGAGCACCTGCGTCAACTGTCCGCTCGCGAGTTCGCGCGCGATCATGTTGCGGTCCGCGATCGTGATGCCGAGGCCGTCGACCGCAGCGCGAATCGCGTGATCGAGCAGATCGAATTCGTAGCCGCCCTGGGTATCGACGCCCTCGATGCCGGCAGCCTTCAGCCAGTGCTGCCACGTCAGGTAGCGCTGGTCGTCGCTCGCGAGCACGTGCAGCAGCGTGAAGCGGTTCAAATCGATGGCGTCCTGATCCTGCCGCCGCGCGAGCAGCGCCGGCGCGCAGACGGCGACGTGACGCTCCTGCATCAGAAGCACGTTGTCGAGCCCCTCCCACTCGCCGTTGCCGAAGCGGATCGCGCAATCGAGCACGCTCGATTCGGCGAGGCTGTCCTGCGTGCGCGTGGTGAGGCTGATCTCGAACTCCGGATGCTGCTCGCGCAGCCGGCCGAGGCGCGGCATCAGCCAGCGGCTCGCAAACGTGGGCGGCGCATTCACGCGCAGGCGGTTCAGGTGCGTCTTCTCCTGGATGCTGCGCACGGTGAGTTCGATTTTGTCGAACGACTGCTGCAGCGCCTGCAGCAGCACGCGGCCGGCGGCCGTCAACTCGAGATGATGATGGCGACGCTGCAGCAGCGGCTCTTCGAGTTGCTCCTCCAGTTGCCGAACCTGCCGGCTGACCGCGCTTTGCGTCACGTTCAACAGTTCTGCCGCACGCGTGAAGCTGCCGGTACGGCCGGCCACTTCGAAGGCTTTGAGCGCGTTCAGCGCGGGCATTTTTCGTTTCAAGTCGCGGGCCCTATGGCGAATGTGGCAAAGACGGCGAGGCTGGCAAAGCCGGTCCGGCTACCGGTCCGGCACCAACCGGGCGCTTATTTTACGCTGCCGATCCACCCCCACAGCGCGCCGAACCAGCCGAGCGCGCAGACGGCGAACGTCGCGCCGGACAGTATCCATTGATACGGGCGCGACAGCTGCGCGCCGTCCGGCAACGCCCGCGCGGCGAGCACAATCAGGAGCCCAAGCACGAGCGGCAGCAGGAACGCGTTGACGACCTGCGCGCCGATGTTGAGCCACACGAGATCGCGCGCCCCCCAGACGAGGGCCGCGCTGCCCACTACCGCCGCCGCGTAGACGCCGTAGAACCACGGCGCCCGCCGCGGCCGGTATTCGAGCGAGCGCCT
>DATGHJ010000072.1:0-2917 GCA_035308085.1 Trinickia sp.
CTGCCTTGACGGCCTTCTTGATGCTGACGAGCGGACCTCCGAAACGATAGAGCGCCCACCAGCCGGCGCCCGCGACAACGCCGCAAGCCGTGAGCGCCATCAGGCGCCGTTCCGGCGCGGCGGCGCTCACGCCTTGCAAAAAGCTTTCGCTGCTGATCACGTGGCCCACGCTAAAGCCGTAAGCGACGTGCTGAATCCAATGCAGCAACAACGCGAGCAACATGCCGCCAATGCCGGCGCCGACGCCCGTCAGGAGCGTGACCGCGACAAGTGCGCCGAGGGGGCTTCGGTCCCGAAGTGTCTTGGCTTGCGTGATCGGAGCGATTGGCATGGCGTTGCGAATGGGAAAGCGGTTTGGAATGCCGCCATCCTATTGAGCAACGATGCATGAGACAAATTGATTTTTCTCACCGTTTGATGCGCGCTTTGCATATGCGCAAGGCGAAGCCGTCTTGGCAGCGCCGACGATCAGTTTTGTTCTTGTCGATGCCGGTTTGCGTTCAGAAACGAAGGCAGTAAGCCGGAGCGTCGCGTGAGCGGCGAGCCGGACGATTCGGCGACTTGCCACGCGAACAATCCGGGCACATAAATCAGCAGATCGCGGATGCGCCGCGCGCCGGCAAGTGCGAGGCAGGTCGACGGATCAAGGCCGAGCGCGCCGCCGATCACGACGAAGCCGCCTTCCTGAACGCCGAGTCCTCCCGGCACGAAGAACGCCGCGCTACTGACGGCCTGTATCAGCGACTCGATGACGACCGCTTCGAGGAAGCTCACATGCGTGCCGAGAAAATAAAGTGCGATCCAGATCTCCAATGCGGTCGCGAGGCATTGCAGCGTTTGCCAGAAAAACAAATAGCGGAGCACCACGCCGCGCCGCCGCCAGATCAGCTTGATCGAGCGGTCGATTCGCGCGGATTGACCGACGAGCGCCGTGAGCTGGCCGCTCGTCACGCGATTGAGCAGTCGCGTGAGGCGCTCGAACGGACTCGCGTGCTGGACCAAGGCAAACAGCACGAGAATCGGCGTCAGCACGACGACGCCCCAGGCCAGATCGCCTGCCAGACGCCATGCGCCGGATTGCGCGTGACTGAGCAGCACGCCGATGCCGAACATGGTGAAGAGCAACTGGCTGATCAGCGTGAGCTGAACGTCGGCGACAAGGCTCGCGGCGGCCGTCGCCGGACGTACGCCGTGCTTCTTCAACAGCCGGAACGAGACGACTTCGCCGCCGATCCGCGCAACTGGCAGCATGCAATTCACCGATTCGCGAAGCCACACCAGATGCAGCATGCCCGCGAGACTCGGACGATTGGCGCCGCGTATCAGCGTTTGCCAGTCGCGCGCATTCGCGAGCATCGGCAAGACATGGGAGAGCGCGGCCAGCACCAGGCCCGCGCCGGCGGCGCGCATCAGCCCGAGCACGGCGCCCGGATTGCTGTGCCATACGAGCCAGAGCGAGGCCAGCAATCCCGCTAGCGCGGCGATACGGCCAAGGTGTTTGCTCATGCCGCAATCACCCACTGCAGAGTAGCCGCGTTGCGGGCGTCGAAACGAAAGTGCTGCACCGATATCCAGCCGCAACAGACCGAGCGGCTGTCCAAATGAATCGACATTACCTATTACTCATCCTGTACCGGCGACAGCAAGCCATTGCCGTCGACCTTGAAACGGAAGCCGCGCCAGATCACGCGTGTCGAAAAATAGCTGGTCACGAAGATCATGAACGACACGATGTCCCATATCGGTTGCAGCCACAGGTCCGCTTGCGGCTGCCGCAGCGTGCGATCCGTTTGCCACTTGAGCGTGAAGCGTGCCAGCAGCGCGGCGAGCGCAACTGTCCACGACCATGCTGCGCCGCCCGAAAGCAAAACGGCAAGCATCGCAAACGCGAAGGGATGGATCAAGGCCGAACCCAAGTGACCGATGGGGTCGATGGTGCGGATCGTGCGGCTCCAGCGCAACTCATGGGCGAGCAGCTTCGCGGCGCTGTTTTCCACGCACGCGTGGGAGACGGTGAAGGGCGGAATGACCACTTTCTCGCCGATCTTGCGCACGGCTTCGCCGATCGCGTGATCTTCGGCCAGATGATTGACGAATTGCGCGAAGCCGCCGATCTTGTCGAACGTCTCGCGCCGCATGGCGATCGTCTGTCCAAAGCATGGGCGCGCCAACCCGAGCGCGAGACCCGTCACGACGCTCGGCAGAAACTGATAGTTGGTGGCCTTCACCGATAGACGCGGCCAGAAGCCGGGATCGGGCTGCCCGCGATAAACGCAAGTGACGAGCCCCACGCCGGGCATTTGCAACTCGCCGATCACATGGCGCAGATAGTTCGGCCCGACGCTGACGTCGCTGTCGGCAAAGACCAGCATGTCGTGCCGTGCTTGCGGCAGCATGTTGACCACGTTGCTGATTTTCCGGTTGGGACCGTACAGGCGCGCATCGGCGACGACGGCGATATCGGCCTTTGGAAAGAGGCGGCGCAATTCGTCTACGGTTTTGAGCGCCGGATCTTGCGAGTCGTGCACGCCGAAGAGAAATTGCACCGGGCCAGGGTAGTTCTGCTTGCAGAAGCTCGATAGATTGTCGAGCAGCGTCCATTCCTCGCCGTGCAGCGGTTTGACGATCGTGACCGGCGGGAAGCTCGTCGGCTCGGCGCTCGCGCGCGCAAAGAAGCGTCGGATCAAAACGGTCGCAAGCACCGTGTACACGATGCCGAGGATCGCGGCCGTGCCGCAGATGAGCGTCATGGCGACAAAGAGCCAATGGTCGGCACGCGGCGTTTTTTCGAACGCGATCAGCGCGCCCGCAATGAGCAGACCAATCAGGCCGGCGCGCCACGCGCGGCGCATCGTCGCCACGCCGCCTGAACGAGCGGACTCGAACGGCGCGTGTAGGTCGCGTTTCATGCGTGAGC
>DATGHJ010000073.1:0-3545 GCA_035308085.1 Trinickia sp.
AGTTCCCGCATCACGTATGGCTCAACCCAGAGCCCGAAGGCTTGTGGGACTACCGGCAATCGGTGTCGGCGATCCGGCAGGTGCTGGGCGCACGGATGTATCCGATCACGCTCGCCGGGCTCGAAACCGCGATGCGCACGCTAAGCAAGTAGTCCGCCAGCCTTCCCTCTCGACGAAATCGCCGGGCCGCCCAAAGATTTCCCGCCCCGGCCCCTCAACACATGAATCCCCCTTCGACTCCCGAGTTCTCCTCGTCACCCGCCGCTCGCAACGGCGCGCTGCGTCCTTTTGCCGATACTTCGCTGCACGCGGTCGTCGCCGGCTTCGTCGCCATGATGACGGGCTACACGAGCTCGCTCGTGCTGATGTTCCAGGCCGGCCGCGCCGCCCATCTGACCGACGCTCAGATCTCCTCGTGGATCTGGGCGCTGTCGATCGGCATGGCGCTCACGACCATCGGACTCTCGCTGCGCTATCGCGCGCCGATCGTCATCGCCTGGTCGACACCGGGCGCGGCGCTGTTGGTCTCGTCGCTGCCGCACGTCGCCTATCCCGAGGCGATCGGCGCGTTCATCGTCTGCGCGGTGCTGCTCACGCTCGTCGGGCTGACCGGCTGGTTCGACACGCTGATGAAGAAGATCCCCGCCGGCATCGCGGCCGCGCTGCTTGCCGGCATCCTGTTCGAAATCGGCATCGAGATCTTTCGCGCCGCGCAGTATCAGACGGCGCTCGTGCTCACGATGTTCGCCGCGTATCTCGTGATGAAGCGCGCGGCGCCGCGCTATGCGATCGTCACGACGCTGATCGTCGGCACGGCGGCTGCGGGCGCGCTCGGCTTGCTCGACTTCAGCCATTTTCACGTCGCGCTCGCGAAGCCCGTGTTCACGGTGCCGAGCTTCTCGTTCGCCGCGGCGATCAGCATCGGGATTCCGCTGTTTGTGGTCGCGATGGCGTCGCAGAACGTGCCCGGCATCGCCGTGCTGCGCGCCGACGGCTACACGACGCCTTCCGCGCCGCTGATCGCCAGCACCGGCATCGCGTCGCTCGTGCTCGCGCCGTTCGGCTCACACGGCATCAATCTTGCTGCGATCACCGCGGCGATCTGCACCGGCCCCGAGGCGCACGAAGACCGCACGAAGCGCTACACCGCCGCGCTCTGGTGCGGTACGTTCTATTTGATCGCGGGCATCTTCGGCGCGACGATCGCCGCGTTGTTCGCGGCCTTGCCGAAGGCGCTCGTCGTGTCGGTGGCGGCGCTGGCCCTGTTCGGCTCGATCATGGGCGGCCTCGCCAGCGCGATGCACGACTTGAAGCAGCGCGAAGCCGCGCTCGTCACGTTCATGGTCACCGCGTCGGGCCTCACGCTGCTGTCGATCGGCTCGGCGTTCTGGGGACTCGTCGCGGGCGTCGTCACGCAGGTCGTGCTGAACGCGTGGCGTGAATGAATTTGTCAGAACCGAGTCATTCGATCCGCAATAAAATAGTGAGATCACCCTTTCTCTGGACAACCGCGCTCACGCGCCTGGAAGATCAGCCATGACAACCGCACTCGATCAACTGAAGCAGTACACGACCGTGGTCGCCGACACCGGCGACTTCCAGCAAATCGCCCAATACAAGCCGCAAGACGCGACGACCAACCCGTCGCTCGTCCTCAAGGCCGTCCAGAAGGACGACTACAAGCCGCTGCTCGAAAAAACCGTGCGCGATCACGCGAGCAAGCCGGTCCGCGACATCATCGATCACCTGCTGATCGCGTTCGGCACCGAAATCCTCAAGATCATCCCGGGCCGCGTGTCGACCGAAGTCGACGCGCGCCTGTCGTTCGACACGAAGCGTTCGATCGACAAAGCGCACGAGCTCATCAAGCTCTACGAGGCGGCGGGCATCGGCCGCGAGCGCGTGCTGATCAAGCTCGCGTCGACCTGGGAAGGCATCCGCGCGGCCGAAGCGCTGCAGAAGGAAGGCATCAAGTGCAACATGACGCTGCTGTTCTCGCTCGCGCAGGCCGTCGCGTGCGCCGAAGCTGGCGCGCAGCTGATCTCGCCGTTCGTCGGCCGCATCTACGACTGGTACAAAAAGAGCGCGGGCGCCAACTGGGACGAAGTGAAGGACGGCGGCGCGAACGATCCGGGCGTGCAGTCGGTGCGCCGCATCTACGCTTACTACAAGAAGTTCGGCTACAAGACCGAAGTGATGGGCGCGAGCTTCCGCACGACGAGCCAGATCGTCGAGCTCGCCGGCTGCGACCTGCTGACGATCAGCCCCGACCTGCTGCAAAAGCTGCATGACAGCAACGACAAGGTCGAGCGCAAGCTGTTGCCGGACGGCGTGAAGAACGAGTCGATCGAGCGCGTCGCCGTCGACGAACCGTCGTTCCGCTTCCTCGTCAACGACGACGCCATGGCCACCGAAAAGCTCGCCGAAGGTATTCGTGCATTCGCGGCGGACGCCGTGAAACTCGAAAAGCTGATCGAAGCGCTGCGCTGATGCTGCTGGTCGCGGCGCACACGCTCGCGCGCCGCGCTCAATCCCCGAGAAAAAGACTTAGGAGGTAGTGATGCAAGTCCAGCCTTATTTGACTTTCTACGGACGCTGCAACGAGGCGCTCGAGTTCTATCAAAGCAAGCTTGGCGCCGAAGTGCTGTTCAAGATGCGCTTTGGCGACGCGCCCAAGGATATGCCGGCGTGCGCGCCCGAGCACGTGGACAAGATCATGCACGTGTCGTTCAAGATCGGCTCGAGCACCGTGATGGCGAGCGACGGCGATATGTCGAAGCCGGCGGCGTACTCGGGCTTCAGCCTATCGATTGCGGCGGACGATGTCGCCACGGGCGAGAAGCTGTTCAAGGGTCTGGCGGAAGGCGGCGAAATCGGCATGCCGTGGCAGGAGACTTTCTGGGCGCTGGGCTTCGGCATGGTCACCGACAAGTTCGGCGTTCACTGGATGGTGAACGTCGAGCGTCCGCAGCACTAAAACGTCATCGACTCTGCCGCGCGGGCGGCCCGCATCCACGCCGCACGCGCCGCACGTCGTTCCGACCGGGCCTGCTCACGCAAGTGGCAGGCCCTTATCCTTCACGCGGCACTTGCGCCTGACGCTCGATATTCCAGTGCGGCTCGAGCTCCAGCAGCAGCACCCGCATCTGCTCGACCTGCTCGGCGAACCGCTGGCTCAGCCAGTAAGGCCCTTGCAGTTCGGCGCGCAAATCGGCCGGAGCCACGCACGGAGATTGGCCCGGCTCCCAGGCGCACACCGGCGCGAGCAAGCGGACATAGGAACCGAAGCGCAACGCACGCGACATCGAAAGCAGCCCGGAGCGCACCTGCCGCGCCTCGACGCCGCAGCGACGCGCGAACTCGGCGCGCTCCGCGGCGTTTGCGTGCGCGAGCGAGCCCGTCGCCATGAGTTCGAGCGCGCTCAATAGCGATCGATGTCCACGCTGGATCGCATCGAGCCGCAGGGTCGATACGCCGATCTCCTTCGCCACCGAAGGCATCAGCGCACGCCCCTTCACGAGCCGCTCGCCGAGCGCCGCGAACGT
>DATGHJ010000074.1:0-3902 GCA_035308085.1 Trinickia sp.
TTGCTGGCGGCATCGGCAACGGCTTTCGCGGTCATCAAGTTTGTCGGTGCGCTGTATCTGATCTATCTCGGTGTGCGGCTGATCTTCGCGAATCCGGAGAAAGCGGAGGCTACGGGCAACGCGCGCGCGGCGGGCGGTCCGAAGTCGTTGAAACAGCTCTTCATGCAAGGATTCTGGACCAATGTCCTGAACCCGAAAGTCGTGCTGTTCTTCGTTTCGTTCTTCCCGCAGTTCGTCGCCGCGGACAGCGAGCACAAGGCGCTTGCGTTCCTGTCGCTCGGCGTCGTGTTCGTGCTGATGAGCACGGTGTGGAACAGTTTCGTCGCGTGGATCGCTGGCAGCGTCACGCAACGGCTGGGCGGCAAGCCCGCGGTGAAGCGATGGCTGGATCGCGGCGTCGGCAGCGCGTTTGTCGGGCTCGGCATCAAGCTCGCCACGACGCGGCATTGATTGAATTTTTTGCGCGCGCCCCTATCTAACATTTCCCTTGCAATTCTCCGCCCGGCCTTTGAGGCGGAACAAGGCGTGATGCACGCAAACAGGTTAGGAGCAAGCATGTTCAATTGGGTCAAAACGGCAATGCTGATGGCCGCGATCACGGCCCTCTTCATTGTGATCGGCGGGATGATCGGCGGGCATCGCGGCATGATGCTGGCGCTTCTCATCGCGCTCGGCATGAATTTCTTTTCGTACTGGTTCTCGGACAAGATGGTCCTGCGCATGTATAACGCGCAGGAAGTGGACGAAGCGAGCGCGCCTCAGTTCTACCGGATGGTCCGCGAGCTGGCTACGCGTGCGCAGTTGCCGATGCCGCGCGTCTACCTGATCAACGAAGACGCGCCGAACGCGTTCGCCACGGGCCGCAATCCCGAGCACGCGGCGGTTGCGGCCACCACGGGTATCTTGCGTGTGCTGTCCGAACGCGAGATGCGCGGGGTGATGGCGCACGAGCTCGCGCACGTGAAGCATCGCGACATCCTGATCTCGACCATCTCCGCGACGATGGCCGGCGCCATCTCGGCGCTCGCGAACTTCGCGATGTTCTTCGGCGGTCGCGACGAACAAGGGCGGCCAACCAATCCGATCGCCGGTATTGCGGTCGCGCTGCTCGCACCGATTGCTGGTGCGCTGATTCAGATGGCGATTTCGCGCGCGCGTGAATTCGAAGCGGACCGCGGCGGCGCGCAAATCTCAGGTGATCCGCAGGCGCTCGCGTCGGCGCTCGACAAGATCCATCGCTACGCGCAGGGTATCCCGTTCGCGGCGGCGGAGGCGCATCCGTCCACGGCGCAGATGATGATCATGAATCCGCTGTCGGGCGGCGGTATCGCGAATCTCTTCTCGACGCACCCGGCGACAGAAGAGCGTATTGCTCGGTTGATGGAAATGGCGCGTACCGGGAGATTCGATTGACGCGGAATGTCCGGCGCGCTGCCGGACGCGCGTAGCTAAGTCCTAGCCGTTGGGGCGAGCCGAGAGGCTCGCCCTTTTGCTGGTGCACCCAGCATGGGCGCACTCCTGGTGTGCCCGACATGGGCACATACCTGCGGGTGCAAGTCCCGCCGTAAGTTGGCCACGACGAACGAAGTGAAGCGCAACTGCATGAGGGCGACCCCCTATGCCGATTGTCGACCTCATCGTTCAATCGCTTGCCGCAGCGAGCAGCCGTCTTCGCCGGTGGACTACCGTACGACGGATCGCTCACCTCGCCACGCTACAATGCGGCGTTTGCTCGTCGGGTGTGCCGCGCAATTCCGATGCGGTACGTTCAAACTCTCTCCATGACTCAAAAATCTGCCGCGCGTCGACAGTCGAAACAGCCTGCAGCGCCGAAATACGCAGCGCGACAGGCGCGCCTATCGGCACTGCACCTCGTGCCTGAATCGCTTGGCTTCGCGCTCGATGGCGCTGCTCAGGCCGTCGGCGCCGTCCGTTCAGGCACCGCGCTGCCGGCGGCGCTTGCCGCTGTGAACGCATCGTCGAGCGCAGCGCACGCCGCGGTGGCGCGCGGCGCCGTGCAAGACATCGCCTATCGAACGCTGCGCCGCCTTGCAACCGCCGATTGGCTCGTCGCGAAGCTGGTCCGCAAGGCGCCCCCGGCGCATGTCGGCAACGTACTCGGCTGTGCGCTCGCGCTGCTCTTCGATGATGCCGATACGGCCGCTTACGCACCGTTCACAGTCGTCGACCAAGCCGTCGAGGCAATCAGCGCGAGACGCGAATTCGCCTTTGCCAAAGGGCTCGTCAACGCCGTGCTGCGCAACTTCCTGCGCGAGCGCGATGCGTTGCTGAACGAGTCCCGCGCGGACCGCGTCGCGCACTGGAACTATCCGGCTTGGTGGATCGAAGCGGTCGAACGCGCGTGGCCCGATCGCTGGCAGGACATCCTCGAATCAGGCAATCGACAAGGGCCGTTGACACTGCGCGTCAACGCGCGCCGCTCGACGGTCGCGGCTTACTTGGAAACGTTGCGCGCGCATCAAATCGACGCGCAGGAAGCAGGCGTTCACGCGCTGCGGCTGGAGACGCCCATGCCGGTCGAGCGCATTCCCGGCTTTACCGACGGCGTCGTGTCCGTTCAGGACGCCGGCGCGCAACTGGCAGCGCAGTGGCTCGGCGCGCGTGACGGCATGCGTGTGCTCGATGCCTGTGCGGCGCCCGGCGGCAAGACCGGGCACGTGCTCGAGTTGGCCGACGTCGAGCTCGTCGCGCTCGAAAGCGACGCCTCGCGGGCGGCGCGCATCGGCGAGAACCTCGCACGCCTCGGACTCAAAGCCGAGGTGCGCATCGGCGATGCAGGCGATCCCTCGCAATGGCACGACGGCGCTGCGTTCGACCGCATCCTCGCCGACGTGCCCTGCTCGGCATCGGGAGTCGTCCGGCGCCATCCCGACATCCGCTGGCTGCGGCGCGAGTCGGATATCGCCGCCCTCGCCGCCGAGCAGCGCCGCATCCTCGCCGCGCTGTGGCCGCTCGTGAAACCTGGCGGCGAGTTGCTCTACGTTACGTGCTCGATCTTTCCGGAAGAGGGCGAGTTGCAGGCACAGTGGTTTGGAAGCGCGCATGAAGATGCGGTACGATTGGACGCACCGGGGCAACTGGTGCCGGTTCTCGCCCGCGAAGCAGCAGCAGCCGCGGCCGAACGCCCGAGCGCAACGCCGCTCGGGCAGCGCACCGGTTCAGACACAGACCACGACGGATTCTTCTACGCGCGCTTTCAGAAACGGTGACGATCAAACGCCTTCTTCCGCTCCGGCTCGCGGCCGCGCTCTGGATTGCGCTGGCCCTTTGCCTCGCCGCAGCCGGGCCCGCGTGCGCAGATCCGATCTCCGTGCAGCGCGCGTCGCTGCAAGCGGACGGCACCGGGTGGAACCTGGACGCCCGCTTCGAATTCGAGCTGAACAGCAGTCTCGAAGATGCCGTCAACAAAGGCATCCCGCTTTACTTCACAACCGATTTCGAACTGAGCCGTCCACGCTGGTACTGGTTCGATGAGCAGCCCGTGTCCGTCTCGCAGACTATCCGCCTGTCGTTCCAGCCGCTCACACGCGAATACCGCGTGTCGAGCGGCGGTTTGCAATTGGGCTTCGCCTCGCTCAACGAGGCGCTTGCCGTCATCAAGCACGTCACGTCGTGGCACGTGATCGACCGCAACCAAGTTACGCTGGGCGAAACCTACAACGCGTCGGTACGCATGCAACTCGATACCGCGCTGATGCCGAAGCCGTTCCAGGTCGATGCGGTCAACAACCGCGACTGGGCGCTCGCCTCCGATTGGAAGCGTTTTACTTTTACGGTGGTCGAACGTGCTAAATAGAGTCCGCCGATCCGTGGGAGCGAAGGGTCTCGTCGTGCGAGTGCTCGTGTCGACGGTCGCCGTCACCGCGATCCTGCTGCTGGTG
>DATGHJ010000075.1:0-3250 GCA_035308085.1 Trinickia sp.
CGAAGGCATACACGAAGCGCTCGGCCGCATGGGCGGCAATCTGTATCTGATGGACGCTGCGCGGCGGCTGTGCGCGCAAGCGGTCGACCTCGGCGAGAAGCCATCGGTGCTGTCGGCGATCGCGAAATACCACATCACCGAGCGCGCGCGCAACGTGATCAACGACGGCATGGACGTGATCGGCGGCAAGGGCATCTGCATGGGGCCGTCGAATTTTCTGGCGCGCGCGTATCAGCAGATGCCGATTTCGATCACCGTCGAAGGCGCGAATATCCTCACACGCAGCCTCATCATCTTCGGCCAAGGGGCGATCCGCTGCCATCCGTATGTGCTCAAGGAAATGACGGCGGCGCGCGAGCCTGATCGCGAAAAAGCGCTGCGGAATTTCGACGATGCGTTCTTCGGGCACGCGAATTTTCTCGCTTCAAATGCGTTGCGCGCGTTCGTCTACGGCATCACGGCGGGTGCGGCGATCGCGGTGCCCGCCGAGGCGTACGCGCCGCTCGCCGCGTATTACCGTGCGGCCACGCGGCTTTCGATGGCGTTCGCACTCGTCGCGGACGTCACCATGCTCGCGCTCGGCGCCGATCTCAAACGCCGCGAGCGGATCTCCGCGCGGCTCGGCGACGTGCTCTCGCAACTGTTCCTGATCTCGGCGACGTTCAAGCGCTTCGAGGACGAGGGACGCCAGCAAGCGGACTTGCCGCTCGTGCGCTGGGCCGTCGGGGACGCCCTGTACGCCGCGCAGCTGGCGCTCGACGGCGTCCTCGTCAACTATCCGAAACCGCGCGTGGCGATGCTGCTGCGCGCCTGCGTGTTTCCGCTCGGCATGCCGTTGCGTCCTCCGCGAGACTCGCTCGCGAGCGAAGTCGCCGAACTGGTGCAGACGCCTTGCGACGCACGCGAGCGGCTGGTCGCCGATTCGTATGTGCCCGACGCCGCCGTCGATCCGCTCGGTTACGGCGAACGACTGTTTCATCTGACGCCGCGCGTGGCGGCAATCGAGCACCGATTGCGTGACGCGGTGAAGCGCCATTCGCTCGCGCCGATGCCGCAAAGCCCCAAGGAATTGAAGGCATGGGCCGATGCGGTGCGGCAACAGGGACTCATCGACGCGGAAGAATGCCAAACGCTCGACAACTACGCGCGCTACGGCGAACTCGTCGTCAAGGTCGACGATTTCGGCCCGGAATTCGACCTCCTCGAAGCGCTGCAAAAGCGTCACGACGCGCTCGTGAAGTCGGGCGAACCGATCGCATGAAACACTCGCGTCCACCAGCCGCGACACCGCCGCGGCGCGGCGGACTGGCGCAACTGCGATCAACTCGCCGACAATAGACACCCACCCAGCGCCAAACCGCCACCGGCGCGCGACCGGAGCGCGACCGGTGCCCCAGAAGAAGACGACAAGACGACGCCATGAACGACACCTACCGCAACTTCGTGAACTCGCCGCTCGGCGCACGCGTCGCGCGTTCGCTCGGCCTGCCCCAGCCCGAGCTGCTGCGCCGCTACCGGATCGGCCAGCGCGAAGCGGAATTCGGCGGCATCGCGGCGATCGGCGCGGGGCCGGCGCCGAGTCTTTTCGAGGTGCTGGCCGGCGTGCTCGAACGCATCGGCATGACGAGCGTGGCGCATGAACAAGCGCTGGCGTGGCTCGCGATCGCGCAGCGCCGTCAGTTGATGACCGGGCGCTTTGCCCCGGTCGCGCCCAACGCGAGCGCGCAGGAACGCGTCGCCGCGCTGATCTTCGATGCGACCGGAATCGCCGACAGCATGCAACTCGACGCCGCCTACGCGTTCTTCCACGACACCCTGCGCTCGCTCGGCGCATGCGGCCGGATCGTCGTGCTCGGCCGGCCGCCCGAGCGCTGTGCGAAGCCGCGCCAATGGACCGCGCAGCGAGCGCTCGAAGGGTTCGTGCGCTCGCTCGGCAAGGAAGCGCGGCACGGCATCACGGCGAATCTGATTTACGTCGGTGACGGCGCCGAGGACGGCATCGAAGCGACGCTGCGCTTTTTTCTGTCGCCGCGTTCGGCCTACGTATCGGGTCAGGTCGTGCGGGTCGAAGCCGCCGCGATCGACGCCGTCGCCGACTTGGCCAAACCGCTCGCCGGCCGGCGCGCGCTCGTCACGGGCGCGGCACGCGGCATCGGCGCGGCGATCGCGCAGGCGCTCGCGGATCTCGGCGCGCGGGTCGCCGGCCTCGATATCGAAGCGCTGCACGACACGCTCTCGGTGACGATGCACGGCATCGAAGGCACCGCGATCGACTGCGACATCGCCGCGCCCGTTGCGCCGCAGCAGATCGCCGACGCGCTCGAGGCGATGGGCGGCGTCGACATCGTCGTCCACAACGCGGGCATCACGAACGACAAGACCATCGCGAAGATGAGCGCCGACGCGTGGCAGAACGTCATCGCCATCAACCTCGCCGCGCAGGAGCGCATCGACGACGAACTGCTCTCGCGCGGCACCTTGCGCGACGGCGGACGGATCGTCGCCGTCTCATCGATCGGCGGCATAGCGGGCAACGTCGGGCAGACCAATTACGCGGCGTCGAAAGCGGGCGTGATCGGCCGCGTGCAGTGTCTGGCGGGCGCGCTGCGCGAGCGGCGCATCGCGATCAACGCGGTCGCGCCCGGCTTCATCGAAACGCAAATGACCGCGAACATGCCGTTCGCGCTGCGCGAAGCGGGCCGTCGCATGAATTCGATGAGCCAGGGCGGCGAGCCCGCCGACGTCGCGCAGACGATCGCGTGGCTCGCCCATCCGGGCGCGGCGGGCATCACGGGCCAGGTCGTGCGCGTATGCGGCCAGAGCCTCTTCGGCGCGTGAACGGACCGAGCGACATGAGCGAATGGCTCAAGCCCGCCGGAGCGGGTCAACCTGGCGAGGCGCCGCGCCGCGTGAAGACGGTCGTCGTCGAACAAGCGCCGGCGCCGCGCGTCCTGTACGCGCGTGTGATCGCGGGCCTCATGAAGCGCAACCGCACGGCACCATTGCCCGCGTCGCGCCTCGTGATGCCGGCGGCGAAGCTCGACCCCGCGGCGATCGAACGCTATGCGCGCGTGTGCGGCTTCATTCCGGAACAGGGCGTGCCGCTGACATTTCCGCATGTGCTCGCGTTTCCGCTGCATCTGATGATGCTCACCGACCCTTCGTTTCCCTGGTCCGCGCTCGGCGTCGTGCATCTCGCCAACAGCGTGCGGCTGCGCCGGCCGCTCGCGGCGGGTCAGAGTTTGCGCAT
>DATGHJ010000076.1:0-4914 GCA_035308085.1 Trinickia sp.
TCGATCGCAACCGGGCCACGCTCGGCTTTACCGATCATCGAAATGAGACCGGTTTGCGACAGCATCGTCTCGGTGAATTTGTCCATGCGCGTGGCGGTGGTCGGGCCTGCCGGGCCGACTGCCTCGTCGCGCACCGGATCGACCGGCCCGACGTAATAGATCACGCGGTTCGTGAAATCGACCGGCAGTTTTTCGCCCTTGGCGAGCATGTCGGCGATGCGCTTGTGCGCGGCGTCGCGGCCCGTGAGCATCTTGCCCGAGAGCAAGAGCGTCTGGCCCGGCTTCCAGTTCGCGACCTCCTCCGGCGTGAGCACGTTGAGATCGACGCGCTTGCTCGTTTCCGTGTTCGGCTGCCACGTGACCTTCGGCCAGGCGTCGAGCGGCGGCGCTTCGAGTTTGGCGGCGCCCGTGCCGTCGAGCGTGAAGTGCGCGTGGCGGGTCGCCGCGCAGTTCGGGATGATCGCGATCGGCTTGCTGGCGGCGTGCGTCGGCGCGGCCATGATCTTCACGTCGAGCACCGTCGACAGACCGCCCAAGCCTTGCGCGCCAATCCCGAGTGCGTTGACCTTCTCGTGCAGTTCGACACGCAGTTCTTCGATCCAGTCCTGCGGGCCGCGCGCGATGATCTCTTGAATGTCGATCGGGTCCATCAGCGATTCCTTCGCCATGACCATCGCCTTCTCCGCGGTGCCGCCGATGCCGATGCCGAGCATGCCCGGCGGACACCAGCCCGCGCCCATCGTCGGCACGGTCTTGAGCACCCAGTCGACGATCGAATCGGACGGGTTCAGCATCGCGAACTTCGACTTGTTCTCCGAGCCGCCGCCCTTGGCCGCGACCTGCACGTCGACCTTGGCGCCCGGCACGATCTCGTAGTGGATGACGGCCGGCGTGTTGTCTTTGGTGTTCTTGCGCGCGCCTTCGGGCGGGCTCACGATCGATGCGCGCAGCACGTTGTCCGGGTTCAGATAACCGCGGCGCACGCCTTCGTTGATCATCTCGGTGACGCCCATCGTCGCACCGTCCCAACGCACGTCCATGCCGACCTTCACGAACACCGTGACGATGCCGGTGTCCTGGCAGATCGGCCGGTGGCCTTCCGCGCACATGCGGCTGTTGGTGAGGATCTGCGCGATGGCGTCTTTCGCGGCCGCGCTCTCTTCGAGCTCATAGGCGCGGCCAAGCGCCTGGATGTAGTCGAGCGGGTGGTAGTAGCTGATGTATTGGAGCGAATCGGCGATGCTCTGGATCAGGTCTTCCTGTTTGATGACGGTCATGGCTTGGGCTCTGTGGGGACGGGGTGCTTCGTAGCGCGCCGGAAGGCGAAAAAAAGCGCGTTATTGTAACGCGCCGAGCTTTTTTTCCGCTTTGCCGCCGCCGATCAGCATCGCGGCAACGAGGAGAAAAGCGTAGCGGTTCAAGCTGGAATCCAGAGGGGGAGTTCAGTTAGCATTGAGCATTGTAGGTTGACGCTTAATACGGCGTAAAGGCGGCGGCAAAATGCTGGCGTGACGATTTGCGTTCGGGCAACCGCGTGGTGCGGCGGCGTTCGAATACGTATGACGTAGGTCAACAAAGTGCGCTTTTGCGTGGCGTAAGTGCGCGGTAAGTTGATGTGGTTATCGTCACGGTTGAGTGCGCTGCCCAAGCTGCATTCGCATGCTGCAATGCGGCATGCGCGGTTTCGGGCGTGGCACGTCGACGGCGCGTACCACGGCGAGCGGTATGTGCGAGGGTTTGGGGACAAGCGCGGCGCCCGAGCTGCGCTCAATATACAAGGCGCGCCCAAGCGCGCCGGATACCGGATTCACTTTCACCTTCATGAAGGGGTTGTCGATGTCTACGATTGAATCGGTTCTTCACGAAAGCCGCGTTTTTCCGCCATCCGCCGACGTGGTGGCCAATGCGGCAATTTCCGGCATGGACGCCTACCGGGCGCTCGCCGCCGAGGCGGAACGCGATTACGAGGGCTTCTGGGCGAAGCTCGCACGCGAAGCGCTCGCGTGGCACAAGCCGTTCACGAAGGTGCTCGACGAATCGAATGCGCCGTTCTACACGTGGTTCGAAGATGGCGAGCTGAACGCGTCGTACAACAGCCTTGATCGCCATGTCGAAGCGGGCAAGGGCGGCACCGTCGCGATCATCTTCGAAGCCGACGACGGCACCGTCACGCGCGTCACCTATCAAGAGTTGCTGCAGCGTGTGTGCCGCTTCGCGAATGCGCTCAAGAAGCGCGGCGTGAAGAAGGGCGACCGTGTTGTGATCTACATGCCGATGTCGGTCGAAGGCGTCGTCGCGATGCAGGCGTGCGCGCGCATCGGCGCGCCGCACTCGGTGGTGTTCGGCGGCTTCTCGTCGAAGTCGCTCAACGAGCGGCTCGTCGACGTCGGCGCGGTCGCGTTGATCACGTCGGACGAACAGATGCGCGGCGGCAAGGCGCTGCCGCTCAAGAGCATCGCTGACGAAGCGCTCGCGATGGGTGGCTGCGAGGCGGTCAAGAGCGTGATCGTCTACCGGCGCACGGGCGGCAAGGTGCAATGGAACGAAGCCCGCGACCTGTGGATGGATGAAATCACGCAAGGGGAAGCCGATACGTGCACGCCCGAATGGGTCGGTGCCGAGCATCCGCTGTTCGTGCTTTACACGTCGGGTTCGACCGGCCGGCCGAAGGGCGTGCAGCACAGCACCGGCGGCTATGTGCTGTGGGCCGCACAGACGCTCAAGTGGACCTTCGACTGGAAACCCTCGGATGTCTTCTGGTGCACGGCCGACATCGGCTGGATCACCGGTCACACCTACATCGCCTACGGGCCGCTCGCTCTTGGAGCTACGCAGGTGATGTTCGAAGGCGTGCCGACCTACCCCGACGGCGGCCGCTTCTGGAACATGATCGAGAAGCACAAGGTCACGCTGTTCTACACGGCGCCGACCGCGATCCGCTCGCTGATCAAGATCGCCGACGCTGACGCGAAGGTGCACCCGAAGCGCTACGACTTGTCGAGCCTGCGCGTGCTCGGCACGGTCGGCGAACCGATCAATCCGGAAGCGTGGATGTGGTATTACGAGAACGTCGGCGGCGCGCGCTGCCCGATCGTCGATACGTGGTGGCAGACCGAAACCGGCGGCCACATGATCACGCCGCTGCCGGGCGCGACGCCGCTCGTGCCGGGCTCGTGCACGCTGCCGCTGCCGGGCATCATGGCCGCGATCGTCGACGAGACCGGGCAGGACGTGCCGAACGGACAGGGTGGGATTCTCGTGGTGAAGCGTCCGTGGCCGTCGATGATCCGCACGATCTGGGGCGACCCCGAGCGCTTCAAGAAGAGCTACTTCCCCGAGGAGCTCGGCGGCAAGCTGTATCTCGCCGGCGACGGCAGCGTGCGCGACAAGACCACCGGCAACTTCACGATCATGGGCCGTATCGATGACGTGCTCAACGTCTCGGGCCACCGGCTCGGGACGATGGAGATCGAGTCGGCGCTCGTGGCGAATCCTTTGGTTGCCGAAGCGGCCGTCGTGGGGCGTCCGGACGAGACGACCGGCGAAGCCGTGGTCGCGTTCGTCGTCTTGAAGAGCGCGCGTCCGACGGGCGACGAGGCCGCGAAGCTCGCGAACGAACTGCGCGCGTGGGTCGGCAAGGAGATCGGGCCGATCGCGAAGCCGAAGGACATCCGCTTCGGCGACAACTTGCCGAAGACGCGTTCCGGCAAGATCATGCGCCGTCTCTTGCGCTCGCTCGCGAAGGGCGAGGCGATCACGCAGGATGTGTCGACGCTCGAGAATCCCGCGATTCTCGATCAGCTCGGCGAGTCGCTCTAAGCGGCGAGCGTCGGCGGCGGTGCCGGGCTTCGTCGCCCGGCGCATTGAGTCGTTGCACGAAGTAGAGGCACGGCGCGGACAATCCCGATTGTCCGCGCCGTGCCTTTTTGATACATAGGCGCATGGCCGCGCCCCACACCCCTCATGCCCTCCCGCTGAACCCTCCGCCCGAACCGCCGCCGGTCACGGAGGCGATGGCGCGCGCCCATCGGCGCTATTGGCGCTTCAATGTCGCGCTGATCGCCGTGCTGATGTCGATCGGCTGCTTCGTGTCGTTCGTCGTGCCGGCGCTGGCGCGTCCGCTATCCGCCGTGCGGATCGCCGGCTTTCGCCTGCCGTTCTATCTCGGCGCGCAGGGCGCGATCGTGATCTACCTCGTGCTGATCGCCGTCTATATCGTGCTGATGCAGCGCGCGGACCGCGCGCTGCGGCGCGCCTTCGATGCGGACGCGGCCAACGCCGACAGCGCGACGGAAGCCGTTCGATGACGCTCACGCACCGGCTGATTCGCGCCTACGCACTCTATACGCTCGGCTTCTTCGCGTTCATCTACCTGCTGTGGCGGATCGAGCGCACGACCGGCGCCGGCGTGTGGGTCGGCTACGTGTTCCTGTTCGTGCCGATCGCGGTGTACGCGGTGATCGGACTGCTGTCGCGCACATCCGATCTCGTCGAATACTACGTGGCGGGGCGGCGCGTGCCGTCGGCGTTCAACGGGATGGCGACGGCGGCCGACTGGCTCTCGGCGGCATCGTTCATCGGTCTCGCCGGATCGCTCTACGCGACCGGCTATGACGGGCTCGCGTACCTGATGGGCTGGACCGGCGGCTACTGCCTCACCGCTTTCCTGCTCGCGCCGTATGTGCGCAAGCTCGCCCGCTATACGATTCCCGATTTTCTCGGCACGCGTTTTTCGAGCAACCTGGTGCGCGCGCTCGCGGCCATCGCGGCGATCCTCTGCTCCTTCGTCTATCTCGTCGCGCAGATCCAGGGCATTGGGCTGATCGCTTCGCGCTTCATCGGCATCGAGTTTTCGATCGGCATTTTCTGCGGGCTGGCGGGCATTCTCGTGTGCTCGTTTCTCGGCGGCATGCG
>DATGHJ010000077.1:0-8014 GCA_035308085.1 Trinickia sp.
ATTTGGCCGACGGGCGGATGGATCGAGACGAGCACCGGAACCAGCAGCAGGCTCAACAGGCACAGCACGATCGCAAAGCGTTCGAAGCGCCTGAAGTTGCCGGTACTCACCGCGGCCATCGTCAGCACGGCGGCGATGCAGACACCGAGAATCTTCGACACGCCGAGATAGTCGAGCGCGAAGGTGATGCCGATGAATTCGGTCACGATCGTGAGCGCATTGAGCAAGAACAGGTCGATGACGCTGAAGGCGCCCCAGAACTTGCCGAAACGCTCGAAGATCAGGCGCGCATGGCCGACACCCGTCACGGCGCCAAGGCGCAGCACCATTTCCTGGTTCACGTACAGCACGGGGATGAGGAGTGCGAGCGTCCAGAGCAGCGTCGTGCCGTAGTTTTGGCCGGCTTGCGTGTAGGTGCCGAACGCGCCGGCATCATTGTCGCCGACCATCACGATGAGGCCGGGGCCGAGGATGGCGAGCAGCGTTCGAAGACGCGCCCACCAATCGGTGCGCGGCGCGGTGTCGTGGTGCGCGATCGTGCCGAACGCGCCGCGAATATCGCCCACGTGGGCGTCGTCGAGCACGGCGTTGCGTGTCGTCGGCGAGACGTTTGCAGGTGTGGACATTTTTAGTTTTCCTATCGATAAAGCGAATGCGGTCGTGACGCAGCCTGCCGGACGACGTCTTGCGGCCGGCGGGCTGCGCGATGTCGGTTTCGTCAGTGAACGAGCTTCTTGAGCGCGCTCCAGAACGCTGCGGCCATGCGGGCCGATACGCTCGAACGCGGCTCGAGCGTCAGCATCTCGTTGTAGTGGTGGCGAGCTTCGTCGACGTGCGGGAGCTGCGATACGAGAAGAGCGAAGTGCATGGTGAATCCTCCAAAATCATTGAAACCTGGGGCCCGAGGGTGGCCACTCCAGTTTCAGCTCACACGGATCTGGGCGATCGGACGCGTGGGGAGGAACGAATGCGGGCCTTCCGTCAGGCGAAGCAAATAGGCGGGAGCGTAATCGCGCGGGTACGGCAAGAGTGACTAGGCTCTGGGTCGGCCATTTCGGTTTCCTTTTGTCTTTTCCGCTGTCGCGGCGCGAAGCACGGATGTGTTGAACCGCACGCCGCTTCGAGTGCCGGGCTGCCGGAGCGCGGCACTCGAAAAGGCGTGGACGAACAGCGCCGCGAGCCCGATGGCTCGATGCGCCAAACCATCGATGCGGATGTGCGAACGCGCACACGTCGCGAAGACGGTGTATCGATCGAAGAGGTGCGAAGGGAGTACTGCGGAAGCTACTGCGGTGCGCACCGTCTGCCTGCTGGCAGGACGGCGGCTAAAGAAGAATCAGCGCGGGGCGTCGTGCCTGTCAGGCAGAAAAACTGTTCGAAGATCGACTACTGCAACTGTCCAAGGCATATGCCCCAATCGTGGAAACGCCTGAATTTTAGTTATTCGCTATGAGCCAAGTCAACCCATATCTCAGCAAATTTTCTTACGTTTCAATTACATGACGCGTATGATGCGAATTCCTCTGCACACCTCTGTATCGGATCGGTCGGTGTGCCTCAGTTGGCCCCCGGCTCGTGTTCGTTCAGATTCGGCTCGGTCCCTTATGTGCCGCCATGCAAGCGCGTTTGCGCGGCCACATATCGGGGACGATCCAGGGACGAAGTTCGAGTCGATTAAGCACTGCGTAGCAATTTTTTGTTGCAAGTCCCGAAGAGGCGAGCATAGAATCCGCCCTGTCTTAAGAACAGGAGCCCCTCGTGGACGCAAGCCCTAGTAGTGGATGTAGATTGCCGGCCCGTGCCGGCATCCCCCTCGCAATCGCGCGTTAGCCACGCCGGAACCTCCTGCCGCCGCTGACTCGCCTTGCCGGGTCAGCGCGCTTTCTCTCAGGCCACGCCGATGGCTTGTCTGCAGCACGCTCCCTTTTAGTATCGCGCTCGTTTCGCCCCCGTGCGAGGCGTTGCGTTGCCTATCGAACGTTGCCCGGCTCGTCCGGGCTCGACGGGAGTCGAATCATGCATATCGAACGCTTTCTGCGCGTCTCACGCGACTACCTGAATGCGCCGCGAGGCGAGGCACCGCCCGCGCGTGCGCCGCGCCCGGATTGCCCGCGGCCGTGCTGCACCTGGCCCAAGCCGAGCTCGCGTGAGCAAACGGGCGGCGCAAAGCAGCGCGCCGCTTCGCCGGCCCTGGCCGACGACGGTTCAGCACGTGTTCATTCGCTTCATAAAAGAAACCAACAATGAAAGTCACTTCGTCACTTGCACAACTCCGAGACAATCGCCGCGCGGTCCGCCTGTCCGGCGAGTCGCGTTTGAAGCCAATGCGCGCCGCGGCGATGCTGGCGCTCATGCTAGCCGGCGGCGGGTCCGTTTCCGCGGCCCACGCCCAATCGGCGGATGCGACGCCGCCTGCGGCGAACGGCGGCGCGTCCGCGGGAGCCGCAACCGATGCGACTCCGGCTCAACGCGCTGCGCCCGCAACCGCAACCGCGACGCCGGTCGATCAGGTGCCCGCGCCGGCTGGCCTCTGGAACCGTTCGAACCTGTTCGGCGACATGGCTGGCCTGCGTCCGCTGCTCAGCGACCACGGCATCGCGCTCGGCTTGCAGGAAACGAGCGAGTTCTACGGCAACTTCTCGGGCGGTGTGAACAAAGGCGTCGCTTACGACGGCGCGACGCTGTTCGGACTCGGCGTCGATACGGAGAAGGCATTCGGCCTGAAGGGCGGCCAGTTCAACGTCAGCGCGCTGCAGATTCACGGGCGCGGCATCACGGCGGCGAATCTCGCTACGGCGCAGACGATCAGCGGCGTCGAGGCATCGGCTACGACCCGATTGTGGGAGCTTTGGTACCAGCAGTCGTTCTTCGACGACAAATTCGACCTGAAGGTCGGCCAGCAAAGTCTTGACCAGGAATTCATCGTCACGCAGTACGGCGGCACGTTCATCAATGCGACGTTCGGCTGGCCTGTGCTGCCGTCGGCCGATCTGCCGGCGGGCGGCCCAGCCTATCCGCTGTCGTCGCTCGGCGTGCGTCTGCGCGCGAAGCCGAGCGATGCGGTGACGGTTCTTGGCGGCGTGTTCGACGGCAACCCGGCGCCCGGCATCGGCGATCCGCAGAAGCTCAACGCGAGCGGCACGAACTTCAATCTGAACAACGGCGCGTTGTTGATCGGCGAAGTGCAGTACGCGTTCAACCAGCCCGCGCCCGTGGGGCAGCCGCAACCGGCGGGGATGCCGGGCACCTACAAGCTCGGCTTTTGGTACAACACGAATCGCTTCGCGGACCAGCATTACGCGCAAGACGGCACATCGCTCGCAAACGCGCCCGCGGGCGCTGAGCCGGCCACGCATCGCGGCGATTTCAGCCTTTACGCGGTCGCCGATCAGATGATCTGGCGGCCGAGCGCCGACAGCCCGCAGTCGGTCGGCGTGTTCGCGCGCGTGATGGGTGCGCCGAGCAATCGCAACGTAATCGATCTCGCGCTGCAAGGGGGCGTCGTGCTGAAGGCGCCGTTCAAGGGGCGCGACAACGATTCGGTCGGGCTCGCCGTCGGCTATGCGAACTTCAGCTCGGCAGCGAGCGCGCTCGATCGCGACACGGCGGCAACGACGCCCGGTTATCCGGTGCGCTCGGCCGAAACGGTGATCGAGGCGACGTATCAGTACCAGGTCGCGCCGTGGTGGCAGGTGCAGGCGGACTTCCAGTACATCGTTCGTCCGGGCGGCGGGATTCCGAATCCGAACAACAACGGTCAGCGAATCGGCAACGAAGCGGTTGCCGGGCTGCGGACCGTCGTGGCGTTTTAACCCGCTGCGAGACCTTTGCGCAGCAGTTCGTCGACGAGGCCGGTCATCCCTTCCGGATGGCTGACCGCGCGCTCTTTCAGCGTCGCCGCGAGCTCGCCGTCGAGCTTGCACGCGAACGGCACAAGCCCTTTCGCCTGATCGAGCTTGCGCTGCTCGCGACGGTCGAGCACTTCCGTCGTGCCTGCGCCGAAGCGCGCGGAGCGCGTCTGCTTCATCGAGTGGGTCAGTTTGAGCGCCTTGTTTTTTTCAAGGTCGGTTTTCTTCATTGGCATGCGGAAGTGTCCTGCGATTGAAAGCGGTGGGCCTGTATTGTACGCACTGCGCGGGCCCACCCATTTCGCCGGTCAATGATTGTGCCGCGACTCGCCGCGCGTCTCGATGACGTTCAGATACAGCGTTGCGTGCTCGAGGCACGCGCCGGTCGCGTGCTGGCCGACCATGCTGCGATAGATCTCCTCCCACGGCGTCTTGTGCTGCAGGAGCGGCGCCTTCCACGCAGCGCGGCGCGCAGCGAGTTCGTCCGCGGAAATCATCACGTCGACTTTGCGCGCTTGCAGATCGATACGGATCTTGTCGCCGCTCCGCAGCAGCGCGAGATTGCCGCCTACCGCCGCTTCAGGCGACACGTTCAGAATCGACGGGCTGGCCGACGTGCCGCTTTGCCGCCCGTCGCCGATGGTCGGCAGCGTATCGATGCCTTGCTTGATCAGCGCTGCGGGTGGCTGCATGTTGACGACCTCTGCGCCGCCCGGATACCCGACCGGGCCGCTATTGCGAATCACCAGCACGGATTGGGCGTCGACGCCGAGCTCGGGATCGTCAATGCGCTCGTGATAATCCTCGGGCCCTTCGAACACGACGGCGCGTCCTTCGAAGACATCGGGATGCTCGGGATCGGAGAGGAAGCGCTTGCGGAACGCTTGATCGATCACGCTGATCTTCATCACCGCACTGTCGAACAGGTTGCCCGACATCACGACGTAGCCCGCGGCTTCCTTGAGCGGCTCGGCGTAGCGGCGAATCACTTCGCGATCCGGCTCGGCGACGTTCGCGAGGTCAACGGCCAGCGTGTGTCCCGTGACCGTGCGCACGCTGCCGTCCAGCTTGCCGGCATCGAGCAGCTCTTTCATGACCGCCGGCACGCCGCCCGCGCGATGGAACGCCTCGCCGAGAAAACGCCCGGCCGGCTGGCAATCGACCAAGAGCGGCACGTCCGGCCCGAGCCGCTGCCAGTCGTCGAGCGTGTGCTCGACGCCCATGTGCCGCGCGATCGCGATCATGTGAATCGGACAATTCGACGAACCGCCGAGCGCCGCCGCCGCGACCACGGCGTTTTCGAACGCGCCCTGGGTCATGATGTCCGACGGGCGCAGGTTCTCGTGGATCATGCCGACGATGCGCTTGCCGGTGGCGTAGGCCATCTGCCCGCGCTCGCGATACGGCGCGGGAATCGCGGCGCAGCCGGGCAGCGACATGCCGAGCGCCTCGGCAAGCGAATTCATCGACAGCGCCGTGCCCATCGTATTGCAGTGCCCCGCCGACGGTGCCGACGACGCCACCATGTTCATGAATTCCTCGTAATCGATCTTGCCCGCCGCGAGTTGCTTGCGCGCATGCCAGATGACCGTGCCCGAGCCCGCGAGCTTGCCGTGCCACTGGCCGTCGAGCATCGGCCCGCCCGAGAGCACGATCGCCGGGATGTTGACGGTGGCGGCGGCCATCAGGCACGCGGGCGTGGTCTTGTCGCAGCCGGTGGTCAGGACCACGCCGTCGATCGGATAACCGTGCAGGATCTCGACGAGCCCGAGGTAGGCAAGATTGCGGTCGAGCGCGGCGGTGGGGCGCTTGCCGGTCTCCTGAATGGGATGGACCGGGAATTCGAGCGGGATGCCGCCCGCGTCGCGAATGCCGTCGCGTACGCGCCCGGCGAGTTCCAGGTGATGACGATTGCACGGCGCCAGATCCGACCCGGTCTGCGCGATGCCGACGATCGGCTTGCCCGACTGCAGCTCTTCGCGCGTGATGCCGTAGTTCATGTAGCGCTCGAGATAGAGCGCTGTCATGCCGGGGTTGGACGGATCGTCGAACCAGCGGCGGCTGCGCAGGCGGTGCGGCTGGTCCGAATCGGGGCGATGGCGCATGGCGGGTGTCTCCGGGGCTGGGTTTGAGGTTCGATGGCGTAAAGCGGGCGACGATGCGTTGTGGTGGCTGTGCGGGCGTTACGCGGCCGGCCGAGCTGTCATTGTGCGCCTCCCGCGGCCGGCGGCGCGACACGCACGCCGTCTACGACGGCGTCCATCAGCGCGCGCATGCGCCTCCAGTGCGAGCCCTCCCAGAAGACCCGCCGGCAGATGTCGCACGTGACGAACTGCGTGTGTCTCTCGAGCACGCCCTGGGGCGCGCGGTCAGCCACTTCTTCTTTCTCGATTCGCCGCAGCGGCGTGTTGCAAGTCAGGCACAGCCGGAACGGCTGCGCGCTGCCCGCGAGATCGAGCCGCCCGAAAATCTCGCGCAACTGCGCCTCGGGTTTCAGCGCGCGCACGTAGCAGCCGTGGGTGATCGTGCGGCGCTTGAGGAGCTCGCGGTCGCGCGTGAGCACGATCCGTTGTTCCGTGGCGGCGAGCGCTTCGATCGCGGCGTCGGCGTAGTGGTTGTCGTAGAGCGTGTCGAAGCCCGCGAGCCGCAGCAATTGCGCGAGGCCGCCGAGATGCGCGTCGGCGACGAAGCGGATCGTGCGCAGCGGCTCGGCGCGCACGCGCAGAAGCGGGCGGATGTCGAGCGCCTCGAATTTGGGGTAGACCGCGACGCGGTCGCCGTCCTGGAGAATTCGCTCGAAGCCGACCGATTCGCCGTTCACGAGGATCAACTCGACTTCCGTATGAGGCACGCCGAGCGCTTCGATCATATGTTTGGCCGTCGCGGCGGGCGCGCACGCGCAACTGAACGACCGCCTGCGCAGCGGCCGGGCGATGAAGTCATTCAGCTCTTCATAGAAGCGGAAAGTCGCGGTGACGGGAGCCATCGGATCAGTATGGCACCAAGGCGAGCTGCCCGCCGGCCTGCCCGGCAGCCTTTTCATCATGCGAATCAGCGCTTCGCGCGCTGGCCTGGCTGCCAGCAAGCTTTACGCGCTTGTGCTTTACTCGCTTGTTATTTGCGGAGAAACGAAGGAGCAATCCATGGATATCGGTTTTATCGGTCTGGGCAGCATGGGCAGCGCGATGGTGGCGAATCTCCTGAAGGCGGGGCATCGCGTCAGGGTATGGAACCGCACGGCCGGGCGCGCGGGCGCGCTCGAGGAGCTCGGCGCGCAAGTGGTCGAAACGCCCGCCCATGCGTTCGCGGGCGATGCCGTGCTCTCGATGCTCGCCGACGACGCGGCGGCGCGCGCGGTGTTCGATGCCGCGTTGCTCGAACATGCGCCGCGCGGCCTGATCCACGTGAACCTGGCGACGGTTTCGGTCGCCTACGCCGAGGAACTTGCGCACGAGCACGCGGCGCGCGGGCTCAACTACGTGGCCGCGCCGGTGATGGGGCGTCCCGACGTGGCCGCCGCGGCGAAGCTCACGATCATGGCGGCGGGCCCTGCCGAAGCGATCGACCGCGTGCAGCCGATATTCGATGCAATCGGCCAGAAAACGTGGCGCCTCGGTTCCTTGCCGCAGCATGCGAACGTCGCGAAGCTCGCGGCGAACTTCACGCTCGCCTCAGCGGTGGAGACGCTCGGCGAGGTGTCGGCGCTGCTTGGTGGTTATGGCGTCGCGATGTCGGATTTCCTCGACGTGATCACGAATAGCGCGTTCCCGGGACCGGTGTACCAGGGCTACGGCAAGCTGATTGCCGAGGGGCGCTACGAACCGGCGATGTTCAAGGCGCGTCTGGGCTTGAAGGACGTGCGGCTTGCGCTCGCGGCCGGCGATGCCGCGTCGACGCCGCTGCCGATCGCGAGCGTCGTGCGCGACAGCCTGCTCGACGCGATCGCGCACGGCGACGGCGACAAGGACTTCGCGGTGCTCGGGCAAGTGGCGGCGCGTCGCGCCGCGCGCTAAACGGGGAGCGAGCGGGCGGTCGCGGCGAACGGGCTACGGGCCCGCGCGCCGCGACCGCCCGGAAAAATTCGACGCCTGCAGGCATAATCCGCCGTTCAACCCATTCCGACTCACCCGCCCGCGCCATGAACCTGCACACCTGGTGGCTTTACG
>DATGHJ010000078.1:0-3925 GCA_035308085.1 Trinickia sp.
CGGTGGCGATGACGAGCGAGCGAGCGCCGATCGGTCCCGCGTTGGTATCGAGTGCGAAGCCGTCAGCGTCCTGATGGCGCACGGCATCGACCGCGACCGGCCGGCGCCACGCAATCCGCCCCGTGTCGCACTCGGCCTTGAGCATATCGATGACTGACTCGCTCGAATGATCGCAGAAGAGCTGCCCGCGATGCTTTTCGTGCCATGTGACGCGATGTTGCTTCAACAAGGCCAGAAAATCGCGCGGCGTATAGCGCGCGAGCGCAGAGCGGCAGAAATGCGGATTCGCCGACAGATAGTTCGCCGGGCCTGCTTGCAGGTTCGTGAAGTTGCAGCGCCCGCCACCCGAAATGCGGATTTTCTCGGCGAGCCGCGGCGAATGGTCGATCAGCACTACGCGCCGCCCCAACTGTCCGGCGACCGCCGCGCACATCATGCCGGCCGCGCCGGCGCCAATCACCGCTATATCGAAAGATTCCATGGCGCGCATTGTACCTGCGCTGCCTGCGGGACCCGTGGCCGCGCTGGTATACTTTTAGGCTTGCCTAATAGCCCTTTTACGGCTGGCCCACGTCACTTCTTGGCGTTTTTCCACGCCGCTCGCGATACAGACCATGCTTGTTCTCGGCATCGAAAGCTCCTGCGACGAAACCGGCCTCGCGCTCTACGACACCGAGCGCGGCCTGCTCGCCCACGCGCTGCACTCGCAGATCGCGATGCACCGCGAATACGGCGGCGTCGTGCCGGAGCTGGCTTCGCGCGACCATATCCGCCGCGCGCTGCCGCTGCTCGAAGAGGTGCTCGCGCGCGCCGGTGCGAGCCGCTCGGACATCGACGCGATCGCATTCACGCAAGGGCCCGGGCTCGCGGGCGCGCTGCTGGTCGGCGCGAGCATCGCGAACGCGCTCGCCATGGCTTGGGACAAGCCCACCATCGGCATCCATCATCTCGAAGGGCACTTGCTGTCGCCGCTGCTCGTCGACGCGCCCCCGCCCTTTCCGTTCGTCGCGCTGCTCGTGTCCGGCGGACATACGCAATTGATGCGCGTGACTGACGTCGGGGTCTACGAAACGCTCGGTGAAACGCTCGACGATGCGGCCGGCGAAGCCTTCGACAAAACCGCGAAGCTGCTCGGACTCGGCTATCCCGGCGGCCCGGAAGTGTCGCGCCTCGCGGAGTTCGGCACGCCGGGCGCGGTCACGCTGCCGCGTCCGATGCTGCATTCGGGCGACCTCGATTTCAGCTTCAGCGGCCTGAAGACCGCCGTGCTCACGCACATGAAGAAGCTCGGATCGAACGTCTGCGAGCAGGCGAAAGCGGATCTTGCGCGAGGCTTCGTCGATGCGGCCGTCGACGTGCTCGCGGCCAAGTCGCTCGCCGCGCTCAAGAAGACGAAACTCAAGCGCCTCGTCGTCGCGGGCGGTGTGGGTGCAAACCGGCAATTGCGCGAGGCGCTTTCCGCCGCGGCGCAAAAGCGCGGTTTCGACGTGCACTACCCGGATCTCTCGCTCTGCACGGACAACGGCGCGATGATCGCGCTCGCGGGCGCGCTGCGGCTCGCGCGCTGGCCCGCCCAGGCAAACCGCGAATACGCGTTCACGGTGAAGCCGCGCTGGGATCTCGCTTCGCTTGCGCGGTAACGCGCGTGCACAAGTCCCGACAAGCCTGACGACTGAAACGCGGCGGCGTTCTCGCAAACGCTCACCGCCCGCACCACCGCTTAGAACCGATGTTGCACGCCCGCCGTCACGCCGAGCTGCGTATCGGCAAACCCCGTCATGTCACGCGACACACCCACCGGCTGATCGTTGCCCGCCATCGCGTAGCCGCCCGCGAGATAGAGCGCCGTGCGCTTGGACAACGCGTATTGCGCGCGCAGCGAGAACAACGTCGGATCGGTGTCGTTGGCCCCGTGGACGTTCTGGTGATAGACCGCGCCGATCAGCGTGAAATACGGCGTGAACGAATACGAGCCGCCGAGCCAGTACATGTCGCTCAATTGCTTCCGGGCATTCGTCGCAAATGTGCGCCGATAGTTGCGGTAGCCCGCCATCGCTTTGGCCGCACCGAAATCGTAGCTGAGGCCGGCGTGGATGCCCTGGATCGAGTCGGTTGTATCGGCCGGCGACACGCTGTTGCCCGCGCCGCGCTGGAGGTCGAACGTCGCGACCGCCGAGAAGGGCCCGTTGCCGTAGCCAATGCCCACGTCGTACTTCGAATTCGTCCTGAAGTCGCCTGCGGCGTTGCCGAACCCGAACGTGCCCCCAAACTTGAAGCCGCCGAACTCGCCGTCGTACCGCACGGCGTTCGACGAACGCGTGAACATCGCATCCCGGCGGCCGCCCGTCGCCGTCGACGAGGTCGCCCACGAATAGTTTTGCGCGTAACCCAGCGGGTCGAACGGCAGCAGATAATCGTAGGTCGTCGTGTACATCCGGCCTAACGTCAGTTGGCCGAAACGGCTTGTCAAACCCACCGTCGCGCGGCGGCCGAAGATCGCGTCGGGGCCGTCGTCGAGCCGGCCGTCCCCGACATTGAACCCGTTTTCGAGCTGGAAGATGGCTTTGAGCCCACCGCCCAGATCCTCGACGCCGCGCAGCCCCCAACGCGACGTGTTCTTCGCACCCGAAACGAAGCGCGTCATGCCGCCGTCGACGCTCGCGTGGTTCACGTATTCGATGCCCGCATCGACGATGCCGTAAAGCGTCACACTCGATTGCGCGCTGGCGAAGCCTGCGCACGAAACCCCGGCGAGTGCCAATGCTATTTCCCTTGCCTTCATATATGGATTCCTAATTAAATCGGATAAAACTCGCAGCGCTGGATGGCGCTGCGCCTACATCAATGGATCAACTCCTCCTCGGCAAACGCCCAGCAATCGTCGGTGGGAAATTCAATCCAATGTGGCTCCAGCGCCCTCTGCCGATTTCCGTACGCGTGGAATCGCAGCTTCCCGCAATGAAACAGATACTCCCAGCGATCGCCGAGATAGACAGCCGCAACGAGGTCCGCCATCAAGCGATTGGCTCCCGGGCCCTCGGCCAACTTCACGCGCTCGAGCCGGATGACCGCTTGCGCGGCCTGCCCCGTCTGCAGCGGCGTGCGCGCGCACGCGTCCAGTTGCCAGCCGTCGCCGATGAGCGTCACGCGTTTGCCCGCGACGGAAGCCACGACGCCGCCGATGCGGTTGTTGCTCCCCATGAATTCCGCCGCATAGAGCGAGCACGGTGCGCCGTACAACTGAGCGGGCGTGCCCTCTTGCTCGATACGTCCGTTGCGCAAGAGCAAGATGCGGTCTGACATGGCCATCGCCTCGGTCTGGTCATGTGTGACGCACAACGCCGCGAGCCCCAGCGACACGATCAGCTCGCGCAGCCACGCTCGCGCCTCTTCGCGCAGCTTCGCGTCGAGGTTCGAAAGCGGCTCGTCGAGCAGAATCACGGGCGGGTTGTAGACGAGCGCGCGTGCAATCGCCACGCGCTGTTGCTGCCCGCCCGAAAGCTGATACGGATACCGCTCGGCCAGATGCGCGAGTCCGAGTTGCTCGAGCGCGCGCATGACACGGCGTTTCTGCTCCTCGCGTGCGACACGGCGCAGCTTGAGGCCGTAGCCGACGTTCTCCGCGACGGTGCGATGAGGCCACAGCGCATACGACTGAAACACGAGCCCGAGCGAGCGCTGCTCGACAGGCAGATCGACGCCCGAAGCGCCGTCGAAAAACACCGTGTCGTCGAGCCGAATACGTCCGCTCGACGGCTGTTCGAGCCCGGCAACCGAACGGAGCACCGTGGTCTTGCCGCTGCCTGACGCGCCGAGCAGCGACACCACCTCGCCCGCCTTCAGTTCGAACGACACCCCGTTGAGGATCGGATTCGCGCCATAGGAAAGGCACAGATTTTCGACAAAGAGCTTATCCATTCAACTT
>DATGHJ010000079.1:0-4855 GCA_035308085.1 Trinickia sp.
CGATAGTCCCACCAAGTGAAGATCTTCTCGGGCTGCTCGAATTTCCGGAAGACGTCGACGAAGCCCAGTTCGATCAGCCGCACGAATGCCGCGCGTTCCTCCGGCGACACGAGGTTCTGTCCTTCCCACGCCTTCGGGTCATGCACGTCGCGGTCTTCCGGCGCGATGTTGTAGTCGCCCAAAAGGGCGAGCTTCGGGTACTGCAGCATCTCGCCTGCGAGCCAGTCGTGCATCGCGTCGAGCCAGCGCAGCTTGTAGGCGAACTTGTCGGTGCCGGGCGCTTGCCCGTTCGGGAAGTACGCCGAAACGATCCGCACGCCTTCGATCGTCGCGGCGATCACACGCTGCTGTGGGTCTTCGAAGCCCGGTATGTTGCGCACCACGGTCGCCTCGTCGACACCAAGCCCTTCGCGCACGAGAATGCCGACGCCGTTATAGGTTTTTTGCCCCGCAAACCAGCTTCGGTAACCCTTCGCTTCGAGTTCCGCGCGGGGAAATTTCTCGTCCGGCAATTTCAATTCCTGCAGGCACAGCACGTCGGTTTGGCTCAGTTCGAGCCAATCGATTACATGCTGCTGACGCACCTTCAGGGAATTCACGTTCCACGTCGCTATTTTCATTGCTTGACTCGAGCTATTGATCCGGAGATTGCATGGCGGGCGACTCGCGTCGCGCCGAGCACTGAACGCCGCCAATAGTAACCCCGCGCGCGCAGCTCTTGGTTCTGGTCTGTCGAATTACGCCAGCGGTCACGCTTTTTGCTCACGCCATATGCGGTGACGATACCTATTGCAATCGGCAAAAGCAGTAGCTAGCGTTAATGGAATGACCAGTCGATCTGTTATATATGAATTTGAAAATCATATATTGCCTTCGAACAACGCATTCCGGTGGCGGATCTGGCAGGCATCGGGGCAACGACAAAATGGCTGCGCAAGCGGCCCCGCGATCCATTGGAGGAGAACCATGGGCGACGCTCAACTAGGCAGAGGCGCGAAACCCGCAGGAATACCGGGCGGCTTGCTTTCACGGGAGCGCACGGTCGCAGGCGCGCGCTACAACAGGTGGCTCGCGCCGCCGGCGGCACTGGCCATTCACCTGTGCATCGGCATGTCGTACGGCTTCTCGGTGTTCTGGCTGCCGATGACGAAGCTTGTCTCGAACGCCGATGCCTCGGCCTGCGCGGCGCAGAGTTTCGGCGCCGAGCTGTTTTCGTCGGGCTGCAATTGGTCGGTGCTCGCCGTCACGCACATCTTCGAGATTTTCATCGCGATGCTCGGCATTTCCGCGGCCGTGTGGGGGCGCTGGCTCGAACACGCCGGACCGCGCAAGGCAGGCTTCGTCGCCGCTTGCTGCTGGGGTGGCGGCTTGACCCTGATGGGCTTCGCCGTATCGATTCATCAGCTCTGGCTCGTGTTCGTGGGGGCGTTCATCGGTGGCATCGGGCAGGGAATCGGCTACATCACGCCGGTCTCGACGCTGATCAAATGGTTTCCCGACCGCCGCGGTATGGCGACCGGCTTCGCGATCATGGGATACGGCGGCGGCGCGATGATCGGCGCGCCGCTCGCGGTATGGCTGATGGGGCACTTCGCGCGTAACGGCATCCCCGGCGTGAGCGAGACGCTCGTGGCGATGGGCGTGATCTACTTCATCGCGATGTCGGCAGGCGCATTCGGTTTTCGCGTCGCGCCGAGCGGCTGGTATCCGCGCGGCTGGACGCCGCCGGCCAACGATCGCTCGAAAGGGATGATCACGCGGCAGAACGTGCATCTGAACCAAGCGTGGAAGACGCCGCAGTTCTGGCTGATCTGGGGCGTGCTATGCACGAATGTGACGGCGGGCATCGGAGTGATCGCGATGGCGAGCCCGATGCTGCAGGAAGTGTTCGGGCCGAAGCTGCTCGGCCTCGCGCCGGGCACGGCGATGACCACGGCGCAAAAGGCGGCGTTGGTCGCGTCGGCGGCGGGACTTGTCGGGCTCATCTCGCTGTTCAACTCGCTTGGGCGAATCTTCTGGGCGTCGCTCTCCGACAAGATCGGCCGTAAGACGGCGTACTTCACGTTTTTCGTGCTGGGCATCGTGCTCTATTGCCTGCTGCCGACGTGGGGGCATCTGTTGCTGCCGGCGCTGTTTGTCGCTTCAATCTGCATCATCGTCAGCATGTACGGCGGCGGTTTCGCGACTGTGCCGGCGTATCTCGCAGACATCTTCGGTCCGCAAATGGTCGGCGCAATTCATGGCCGTTTGCTTACCGCGTGGTCGGTGGCGGGGATCATCGGACCGTCGCTGATCGCGGGCATCCGGCAGTTCGAGATCGATCACGGCGTCGCGCACAATCTGATCTACGACATGACGCTCTACATCATGGCAGGCTTCCTGGCGGTTGGTCTCATCTGCAATCTGTTCGTGAAGCCCGTCGACAAGAAGTACTGGATGACGGATGAAGAGCTCGCGCACGAGCGCTCGCTGCTGCGTGAGGACCGCACGATCGGCGATGCGGGAACGGCGGCGCGAGGGAGGTTTGGTTTTGGAAGCCTTATCGCTTGGCTCGCGGTCGGCATTCCGTTCCTCATCGGTCTTTTCATCGCTATCCAGAAGGCGGTGGCGTTGTTCTGAGTGTTGGCGATTGGCGAAGCGATGCGTGTGTTTCGACACGTGATCGCTTCGCGGTCCGCAACGTGAATCGCGTGGCTCAGCGAAATTTATTGGAGCTTTTGTTTGACGCGTCGATGGCAAGCCCGTACAATTCGCTTCCTCTGACGCGGGGTGGAGCAGTCTGGCAGCTCGTCGGGCTCATAACCCGAAGGTCGTAGGTTCAAATCCTACCCCCGCAACCAAGCCTTCAAAACAAAGCCCGCTGGCATTTCGCCACGCGGGCTTTGTTGTTTCTGTCTGCAGTGTATTCGTGGCGTCGGGTTCGAACCGCGCGGCCCATCGTGGAAATCACGCTTCCCGCTTTGCTCAGTCGCGAGCGGCCCATTCCACCGCCGCCCGCGCGTGCAGCGACGTCGTATCGAACACCGGCAGCGACGAATCTTCGGGCTTGATCAGCAGCGTGATTTCCGTGCAGCCGAGAATCACCGCTTGCGCACCGCGCGACGCGAGATCGTCGATCACACGCTGGTATGTCGCAAGAGACTCGTCTTTCACGACGCCGTGGCACAGTTCGTCATAGATGATCCGGTGCACGTCGGCGCGATCCGGTTCGTTCGGTACCAACGCGTCGAGCCGGTACTGCTCGCGAAGACGGCCCGTGTAAAACGTCTGCTCCATCGTATAGCGGGTGCCGAGCAAACCGACGCGCTCCACACCCGCGTCGCGCAATGCGGCGCCGGTCGGATCGGCGATGTGCAGGAAGGGGACCCTGATGGCGCTTTCGATCGCCGGATAGACGCGGTGCATCGTGTTGGTCGCGAGAATCACGAGGTCGGCGCCGCCGCGCTCGAGCTGTTGCGCGGCCTCTGCCATGTGCGCGCCGAGCGCAGCCCAATCGCCCGCGCGCTGAAGCGCCTCGACGGGCGCGAAGTCGACGGTCAGCATCAGGCTCCTGGCGTTGTGGTGTCCGCCGAAGCGCGCCTTCGCGTGGCGGTTCAGCAGGCGGTAATATTCGGCCGACGATTCCCAGCTCATGCCGCCGATCACGCCGATTGTCTTCATCTTCGTTCTCCCTTTCGCATCATTCGTCACGTATTGCCCATCGTGTCCGACCACCTCTATCGCCCGGCCGCCGACAAGCATAAGCGCGACGTCGGCTTTTGCCGCGATACAGATCTTGCGCATTTTGCCGATACGGCGCCGCTCCGGCACTCAGTCCGCCTAGCTTGAAAAAAACACTGTATTTTTGTACAGTGGTGCCACTTTGAACCCGCTCGATCCGCACTCCGTTTCGCCCATGCTTGCGCCTTCCAACGCGAGCGACGCCGCCGTGCGCAAGATCATCCACTGCGACTGCGACTGCTTCTATGCGTCGGTCGAGATGCGCGACGATCCGTCGCTGCGCGGCAGACCGCTCGCGGTGGGCGGCCGCCCCGAGGCGCGTGGTGTCATTGCGACTTGCAACTACGAGGCGCGGCGCTTCGGCGTGCATTCGGCGATGTCGTCGGCGCTCGCGATGCGCAAATGTCCCGAGTTGCTGATTCTGCGGCCCGCGATGGAGAAGTACCGGATCGCGTCGCGGCAGATCATGGCGATCTATCGCGATTACACGCCGGACGTCGAGCCGTTGTCGCTGGACGAAGCCTATCTCGACGTGACCCGATCGGAGCGCTGCAAAGGCAGCGCCACGCTGATGGCCGGGGAAATTCGCGAGCGGGTGCGCGAGACGGTTGGCGTGACGGTGTCGGCGGGTGTCGCGCCAAACAAGTTCGTCGCGAAGATCGCCTCCGACTGGAACAAGCCCGACGGGCTCTTTGTCGTGCGTCCGCACGAAATCGACGCATTCGTCGCCGCGTTGCCGGTGCGCAAGATTCACGGCGTGGGCAAGGTCACGGCGGCTAAGCTCGAAAAGCTCGGCATCACGACGTGTCTCGACTTGCGCGTCTGGGCGCTGATCGATCTGCATCGGCACTTCGGCGCGTTCGGGCAGCGCCTTTACGAGCTGTCGCGCGGCGTGGACCATCGCGCGGTGCAGGCGGACCAGGAGCGCAAATCGATCAGCGTCGAGACCACCTACGTGACGGATCTGAAGACGTTCGACGAATGCGCAGCGGAGATCCGACGCTTGACTGAGCAACTCGACGAACGGATCGCGCGAGCGGGTGCGGCGTCGGCCGTGCGCAAGCTGTATGTGAAGATTCGTTTCGCGGATTTCCAGCGCACGACGGTCGAGTGTGTCGGTGATGTCACGCATGTG
>DATGHJ010000080.1:0-3170 GCA_035308085.1 Trinickia sp.
GTGCAAAGGGTGAAAACGGCGCACGCCTCCGATGCCGTAAAACTTCTTCAATCTGTCAACGGCTTCCTGCCCACTAAGACGACCGAGCAGATTTGCGGCGGGCAATGAATTCAGCTGATTTCCCCCGCACGCGGCATCGAACTCTCTTCTGTCCGCCGTTTCGGTCGGCTTTCATCCTGCGTCGACGCGCCCGGGGGGGTCCGCTTGTTGCTCCGACACACACGTAGGGTTCCCAACGGGAGAGTTTCATGAACCAATCGACGGCGGATGGCGAAACACCACTCAATCCTGGCGACGAAGGCCCGGCCGACGCGCCGGGCGTGGGCGAGGACCGATGTCGGGCTTGCCGCGGAAAGGGCACTGTCGAGGGTATGCGGTGCGTGGTGTGCGGCGGCGCGGGCAAGGTCAATCAGGGGATCGGAGGTGGCTGAACGCGGAAGTGCGTTGATCTTGATGAAAGCGCTGCGCGGCGAGTAAGCGTTTGAAAAAAATGCGCGCGCCATGCAAGGCTTGCCGCTGAATTTCGTCGTGCACAAGCACGCAAGCGGCTGTTCGCGAGTGCACAGATTCGGACTAGGGGGATGGCCGACATGGAAAACGAGCGATATAGCGGGCAGATGGAACAGGGGTGCTACGAAGCATTCAAGCTGGCGCCGCGTGACTGGGTGCCGAACAACCGCCACCTCGCCGTGGCGATCTACCGCGCCGCGGTACCCAGCACGGCCGGCGATCTGACGACGGAATTCGAAGCGCTTTTCGAGCACAACCTATGGCCGCCGCAATGGCGCAACGGCATCTTCGACTATCACCATTTCCATTCGAGAGCGCACGAGGTGCTGGGCATCGCATCGGGCTCGGCTGAAGTCATCATTGGCGGCCCCGGCGGACGCGTGGTCACGTTGCGAGCGGGCGATGCGCTGCTGCTGCCCGCGGGCACGGGACATTGTCTGCAGGCATTCGCCGGCAATCTGCTGGTGGTGGGCGGCTATCCGCCAGGACAGCAGTGGGACATCCGGCGCGGCGCGCTGACTCCGGAAGAGCAGGCAGCCATGCAAGCGCTGCCGTTTCCCCCGAGCGACCCGGTGCTGGGCGAGCGCGGACCCGTCGTCGAGCAGTGGCTCGGCATGGCGTGAGAGCGCAAGCCTAAAGGGAGGTTTCCATGCAAGAGAATGCCGCGCTCGACCTGCTTTGTATCAATACGATCCGCACGCTCGCGATGGATGCCGTGCAGAAGGCGCAATCGGGCCACCCCGGCACGCCGATGGCGCTCGCGCCGATCGCCTATCACTTGTGGCAGCACCACTTGCGCTACGACCCGGCCGAGCCGCTGTGGCCCTGCCGCGATCGCTTCGTGCTGTCGGTCGGTCATGCGTCGATGCTGCTGTATTCGGTGCTCCATCTGGCGGGCGTAAAAGCGGTCGACGAGGAAGGTTACGCGACCGGCGTGCCCGCCGTGACGCTCGACGATATCAAGCAGTTCCGCCAGCTTGGCAGCATCACGGCGGGCCACCCCGAATACCGGCTGACGAGCGGCGTGGAGGCGACGACCGGTCCGCTCGGGCAGGGTCTCGGCAACAGCGTCGGGATGGCGATGGCCGCGCGCTGGTTCGCGGGGCGTTTCGAGCGGCCCGGCGCAGAAGGGCTTTTCGACTATCGCGTCTATGCGCTGTGCAGCGACGGCGATCTGATGGAGGGCGTCTCGCATGAAACGGCGTCGCTCGCGGGTCACTTGGGTCTTGCCAACCTGACCTGGATCTACGACAGCAACCGCGTGACGATCGAAGGTCATACCGATCTCGCGTACAGCGACGACGTCGAAGCACGCTTTCGCGGCTACGGCTGGCACACCGCGCACGTCGACGACGCCAACGATACGGCGTCGTTCGACGCCGCGCTCGAGGAGGCGAAGCGCACGGCCGACCGCCCCACGCTGATCGTCGTGCGAAGCATCATCGGCTGGGGCGCGCCGCACAAGCAGGACACGGCCGCGGCGCACAGCGACGCGCTCGGCGAAGAGGAGGTTGCGCTCGCCAAGCGCGCTTATGGCTGGCCCGAGGACAAGACGTTCTACGTGCCCGACGGCGTGCGCGAACGCTTTGCGGCGGGCGTCGGGGCACGCGGCAAAGCGGCGCGAGAGGCATGGCAGAGCTGTTTCGAGACCTATGCGAAGGCGTATCCGCACCTCGCGCGCGAGTTCGCGCAGATCGACGCGCAGACGTTGCCCGAGCATTGGGATGCGGACATCCCCGTGTTTCCCGCCGACGCAAAAGGTCTTGCCACGCGCGAGTCATCGGGCAAGGTGCTGAACGCGATCGCGGCGCGCGTGCCGTGGCTGATCGGCGGCGCGGCGGATCTCGCGCCGTCGACGAAGACGCTCATGAAATTCGACGGCGCAGGCAGTTTCGAACGCAACAGCTACGCCGGCCGCAACCTGCATTTCGGCGTGCGCGAGCACGCGATGGGCGCGGTGGCGAATGGGCTTGCGTTGTCGAATTTGCGTCCGTTCGCGGCCACGTTCCTGATCTTCAGCGACTACATGAAGCCGTCGATCAGGCTCGCGTCGATCATGGAGCTGCCTGTGATTTACGTGTTTACGCACGATTCAATCGGCGTGGGCGAGGACGGACCGACGCATCAGCCGATCGAACAACTGGCGTCGCTGCGCGCAGTGCCGGGGCTCACCGTGCTGCGCCCGGCCGACGCCAACGAAGTGGCGCAAGCATGGCGCATCGCGCTGTCGAACCGGCGCCGGCCGTCGTGCCTCGTGCTGTCGCGCCAGCCGCTGCCCACCCTGGATCGCGGCCGCTACGCGCCGTCCGACGGCGTCAAGCGCGGCGCCTATGTGCTCGCCGATGCGCCAGCCGGGACCAAGCCGCAAGTGCTGCTGCTGGCAACCGGCAGCGAGGTGTCGATGTGCGTGGAGGTCTACGAGAAGCTCAAGAGCGAGGGCGTCGCCGCGCGCGTCGTGTCGATGCCTTCGTGGGACATCTTCGAGACGCAGGACGACGACTACCGCAAGTCCGTGCTGCCACCGGAGGTCGATGCGCGCGTCGCGGTGGAAGCGGCCGCGTCGCTGGGATGGGATCGTTACGTGGGGCGCCTGGGCGAACAGGTCGTGATGCGGACGTTCGGCGCGTCCGCGCCGTGGAAGGCGTTGCAGGGCAAGTTCG
>DATGHJ010000081.1:0-10068 GCA_035308085.1 Trinickia sp.
GTTGTTGCCGATCTGGCCGCCTTCGGCGCCGCCGATCGTGATGCCCGGCGCGTTGCGCAGCGCGTCCTGAAACGACGTCGCGCCCTGCGATTCGAGCACCGCCTGGTTGATGACCGTGACCGTCTGCGGAATGTCGCGCAACGCTTGCGGCGTCTTCGCGCCGACCGTCGAGCGTTCGGCCTGGAAGTCCTGCGTATCGGCATCCGGCTGTCCGGAGACGACGACCGCGGGCAGCGTCGAGCCGTCGGACGCCGCGGGGGTGGTAGGGCTTTGCGATGTCGTTTGCGGTGCGCTCTGCGCTTTCGCAGGCGCGGCAAAAGGAATCGCGAAGGCGAGCGCAAGCGCTGCCGCGAGCGGCGTTCTGTTGAACATTGGAGTCCCGAGGAGTGGTTCGTGTCGGCCGGCGCCGCACGCGGCGCACGCGAGAATCAACGACACGTGAGCATTGGCTGGCTGGCCGCTCCTCCGCTTGGGACGAGAAAGTCGGTAGGCTGGCTGTCGAATTAAATGCGAATCGTTATCATTCCACATATCTCAAATTGTTTCAACTTTTGAAAGATGCCGGCTCAATGCCCTCCATTCCTCTCGAAGAATCGAAATAATTTAGTAATATTTTTGTTGCTTTAATGAAATATCCGGTATTTTCACTACCGGCGACGCCGCTTTGCATGCCACGTCAGAACCAGCGACGCCTGCCCTCCGCGTGGCGTAAAATACGCGCTTTCCCGCTCATCCCTCCCGATAATGACCCTCGCCTCCACCCTCGAGATCATCGCCGAACTGAAAGCCGGACGGATGGTGATCCTGGTCGACGAAGAAGACCGCGAAAACGAGGGCGACCTCGTCCTCGCAGCGGATTTCGTCACGCCGGAAGCGATCAATTTCATGGCGCGCTACGGCCGCGGCCTGATCTGCCTGACGCTCACGCAGGATCGCTGCAAGCAGCTGAACCTGCCGCTCATGACCTATAAGAACGGCACGCAATACGGCACGGCGTTCACGGTCAGCATCGAAGCGGCCGAAGGCGTTACGACCGGCATTTCCGCCGCCGACCGGGCGCGCACGATCGCCACCGCCGTCGCGCACGACGCGCGCGCCGAGCACATCGTGCAGCCGGGCCACGTGTTCCCGATCATGGCGCAGCCGGGCGGCGTGCTCGTGCGCGCGGGACATACCGAAGCCGGCTGCGACCTGACGGCGCTCGCGGGCCTCACGCCCGGCGCGGTGATCTGCGAAATCATCAAGGACGACGGCACGATGGCGCGCCTGCCCGACCTGCTCGAATTCGCGCAGCAGCACGGGCTCAAGGTCGGCACGATCGCCGATCTGATTCACTACCGCAGCCGCACCGAATCGATCGTCGAGCGCGTTTGCGAGCGCACGATGCAGACCGCGCACGGCGCATTCCGCGCGGTCATGTATCTCGACCAGCCGAGCGGGTCGCCGCATCTGGCGCTCGTGCGCGGCACGCCGTCGCCCGAGCGCGAAACGCCGGTGCGCGTGCACGAGCCGCTGTCGATGCTCGACCTGCTCGAAGTCGGCACCTCGACGCACTCGTGGACGCTCGACGCCGCGATGCGCGAGATCGCCGAGCGCGATCTCGGCGTTATCGTGATGCTGAATTGCGGCGACTCGAAGGAACATCTGATCGACGTCTTCAAGGCATTCGATCAGAAAGACAAGGCCGCCGAACTCAAGCGCCGTCCGGTCGACTTCAAGACCTACGGCATCGGCGCGCAAATCCTGCGCGAGCTCAACGTCGGCAAGATGCAAGTGTTGTCGAACCCGCGCCGCCTCGGCAGCATGTCGGGCTATGGGCTCGAAGTCACCGGTTTCGTCCCGATGCCGGGGAGCGTTGCCAAGCCTTGCGACACGGCGTCCGAGTCCTCGGACTCGCACGCCTGACCGAACGCCTCATCGATCCAACTACGCACTCTCGCGCATTCAACCAACAACCACGGACCCTTTATGGAAATCGGACAATATCAACCGAACCTCGACGGCGATGGCCTGCGCGTCGGCATCGTCCAAGCGCGCTTTAACGAACCGGTGTGCAACGGCCTCGCCGATGCCTGCATCGAAGAACTCGAACGCCTCGGCGTGACCGGCGAAGACGTGCTGCTCGTCACCGTCCCGGGCGCGCTCGAAATTCCGCTCGCGCTGCAAAAGCTCGCCGAATCCGGCCAGTTCGACGCGCTGATCGCGCTCGGCGCCGTGATCCGCGGCGAGACCTATCACTTCGAACTCGTGTCGAACGAAAGCGGCGCTGGCATCACGCGCATCGGCCTCGACTTCGGCATCCCCGTCGCGAATGCGGTGCTCACGACCGAAAGCGACGAGCAAGCCGTCGCGCGCATGACCGAGAAGGGCCGCGACGCCGCACGCGTGGCAGTCGAGATGGCGAACCTCGCGGTCGCGCTCGAGCAGCTCGGCGGCGATGACGACGAAGATGAAGACGAGGACGAAGAAGAGGAACAGGCATGAAGAGCGCTCGCCGACGTTCCCGCGAACTCGCCACGCAGGGGCTGTATCAGTGGCTTTTGTCGGGGGCGAGCGCGGGTGAGATCGACACGCAATTGCACGGCGCGCAGGGCTTCGACAAGGCCGACAAGGCGCATCTCGATGCGATCCTGCACGGCGTGATCCGCGATTCGGACGCGCTGTCGGCCGATCTCGCGCCCTGCCTCGATCGCCCGATCGACCAGCTCTCGCCCGTCGAGCGGGCGGTGCTGCTCGTCGCGGCGTTCGAGTTCAAGAATCATCTCGACATTCCGTATCGCGTCGTCATCAACGAAGCGGTCGAACTGGCGAAGACCTTCGGCGGCGCGGACGGCTACAAATACGTGAACGGCGTGCTCGACAAGCTGGCCGCCAAGCTGCGCGTCGCCGAAACGCAGTCAGGGCGCGGCAACTAAGCGCAGCCGCGCGCGGCGCGGCCCCGGCGCCACGCGGCGGGCCGCATGCGGCACCGCCAGCAGCGCCCTTCTCCCGCTGACTATTGGATCTGGAATTCAGCATGAACAATGCGTCTGAACCGCTCGTGCGCCTCGCCGCCCGAGTCGACGCCATTGCGCCGTTCTACGTGATGGAACTCGCGAAGGAAGCCCGACAGCTCGAAATCGCCGGGCGCGACATCATTCACATGGGGATCGGCGAGCCCGATTTCACGGCGCCGGAGCCTGTGATCGAAGCGGCCGCCAGCGCGCTCAGACGCGGCGTCACGCAATACACCGGCGCGCTCGGCATCGCGCCTCTGCGCGAAGCGATCGCGGCGCACTACTTACACATGTACGGGCTGCACATCGATCCCGCGCGCATCGTCGTGACGGCAGGCGCGTCGGCTGCGCTTTTGCTCGCCTGTGCGGCGCTTGTCGACCGCGACGACGAAGTGCTGATGCCTGATCCGTCCTACCCGTGCAACCGTCACTTCGTGGCGGCCACCGAAGGCCGCGCCGTACTCGTCCCAAGCGGCCCCGCCGAGCGTTTCCAACTGACGGCCGCCGATGTGGAAAACCGTTGGAACGAGAAGACGCGCGGCGTGCTGCTCGCGTCGCCGTCGAACCCGACCGGCACGTCGATCGAACCCGAGGAACTGAAGCGGATCGTCGAAGCCGTGCGCGCTCGCGGCGGCTTCACGATCGTCGACGAGATCTACCAAGGGCTCAGCTATGACGCACGGCCGGTGTCGGCGCTGTCGTTCGGCGACGACGTGGTGACCGTCAACAGCTTCTCGAAGTACTTCAACATGACGGGCTGGCGTCTCGGCTGGCTCGTCGTGCCGCCCGCGATGATCGGCGCATTCGAAAAACTCGCGCAGAATCTGTTCATTTGCGCGTCCGCACTGGCCCAGCATGCGGCGCTTGCGTGCTTCGAGCCCGATACGCTTGCGGTCTACGAAGCGCGGCGCCTCGAATTCAAGCGCCGCCGCGACTACATCGTGCCGGCGCTCCAGTCGCTCGGCTTCGGCGTGCCGGTGATTCCCGACGGCGCGTTCTACGTCTACGCGAATTGCACGGGCGTGGCGCATCCGGCGGCCGGCGACAGCGGCGCGCTCACGAAGGCGATGTTGCACGACGCCGGCGTGGTGCTCGTGCCGGGGATGGATTTCGGCACCAGTGCGCCGCATGAGTACATCCGTCTTTCGTACGCGACGGCGTATGCGCGGCTGGAAGAAGCGGTCGAGCGATTGCGCGGGCTATTTGCGCGCGCCTAATCACTTCCCGCACAGCAAAAAAAGAAGGGCACCCTCGGGTGCCCTTCTTTTTTCAACCATCCGCCTGCCACTCAAGCCCCGAACTCCGGTCCGGAGTTGTGCTTCGTCGCGGGCGTGTTCGCGCTCGCGTCATCCTGATCCGCCGCCGGTGACGAAGCCGCAGCCGTCTTCGCCGCGCCGATCGCATGTGCGCCGTCGAGCGAAACTTGCACGCGCTTGTTCGCCGCGGTAGCCGCCGCTTGCTGCTGGGGCGCCTGCGGGGTATTGATCGGCACCTTGCGGCCGCGCAACACGTCGCGCAGACGATCGCGCTCGGCCATCACCTTGGCGCCGTAGCCGCCGTCGTCCTGTGACGTCGAACCGACGTACAAGCGCAGGCCGCCCGGCAGCGAACCGCCACGCGCGATGCAGTCTTTCAGCACCAGCGCGCCGACCTTGATGTTCGTCATCGGCTCGAGCGCCGCGCTCGTGCCGCCGAAATACTGGAACTTGTCCGAATGCACCTTCGCCATCACTTGCATCAGGCCCTGCGCACCGACGCCGCTTTCCGCATACGGATTGAAGCCGGATTCGATCGCCATCACCGCGAGCAGCAGAAGCGGATCGAGGCCCACTTCAGTGCCGGTGTCGAACGCCGCCTTCACGAGTTCGCTGACCGGCTCTTGCGCGACCCGATAGCGACGCGCCAGATAGTTCGTGACCAGATTCTGTTCGGTCGTCGACGCAAGCCTGTGGTTGTTGCGCGCATCGGGCGCCACGCGTTGCGACGGGATCAAGTCGGCTAGCATGCCGACGGTCGGCTGCTGAGCATGGAAATCGAAGCTGTTCGGCGCCTGATAGTTCTGGCCGCCTTGGCCGCTGCCGTCGAAGGCTCCGTCGTAGCTCGTGTTGTCGACGGCAGGCGCGTTCGAGCCCAGCGTTTCATCGGTATTGTTGGCCGGCCCGAAGGCGGGCAGCGGATGGCCGCTCAACAGCCGCGCCGGCCCGGCCTGGACGGCCGCCGAAATGGCCGGCATCAGCTTCGCGGCGAGCGTGGTGCGCACGGTGGGCAAAAGCCACAGCACGAGCGCGGTAAGCACAGCAACGCCGCCGACGACGCTGAATAGGTGGTGACTGACACGCGTCCCGCGACGCAGCGCGGCGCGTACTGCTTGCGCCAGGCGCTCATCGGGACGCCACGATAACCAAGTATTCATCAGATCTCCCATCGATCATGGCCTCGCGACGAATACAACTGAGCAACATCGGGCTCGGGTCGCAAAGCCAAGACATCGCGCGCCTTGGTTGGGGCGGCTACGACGTCGGGATACGGTAACGTACCGTTACAACTGGTAACGTGCCGTTCGGAGAGCCACATCGGAGCAAAAAAATCCCGGCGGCATGCTCGTTCGGCATGGCCGCGGTGGCTCTCACGCAAAAAAACCAGCGGCGACATGCGCTGGCGAGGACAAATCTAAGCCGTTGGTGCCGTGCAGGAGTCGGCAAACGGTGACGCGTAGCGTCGAAGGACCGGAGGTGTGGTAACGACTAAACTGCTGGGTCCCTGCTACCAATGTGGACGGATTCTAGCAGGGTTTTATAGATCGTCAACACTATGAAAATTGAAACCTATAACAAAATGTAATTATAAACAGTGTTCAGCGCCTCGAAACCCACGCACCCTGCGCGTTTCCAGCGATTTTGACCCAATCCGCGAAAGAAACGACCTGTAACAAGAAAGGTAAAATCGCGCATCGCACGGACAGTCTGGCCCTGACCGGCTGCCCGCCCCTTTGCCGCCCATCCCGGGCGGTTCCAATCTGACTCGCATGAAATATAAAGACCTGCGCGACTTCGTCGGTCGCCTAGAGACGTTGGGCGAGCTGCGCCGCGTCCGGCAGCCCGTCTCGCCCGTGCTGGAAATGACCGAGCTGTGCGACCGCGTGCTGCGCGCCGGCGGCCCCGCACTGCTGTTCGATGCGCCGCAAGGCTACGCGTTTCCCGTTCTCGGCAACCTGTTCGGCACGCCGCGGCGCGTTGCGCTCGGCATGGGCATCGACGGCGGCAGCGCGGGCGGCTCCGACGGCGATAGCGCCGTACTCGATTCGCTGCGCGACGTCGGCCGGCTGCTGTCGGCGCTAAAGGAGCCGGAGTCGCCCAAGGGCCTCAAAGACGCCGGCAAGCTGCTCTCGCTCGCCAAGGCGGTCTGGGACATGGCGCCGAAAACAGTCAGCTCGCCGCCTTGCCAGGAGATCGTCTGGGAAGGCCAGGACGTCGACCTCGCTAAACTGCCGATCCAGACCTGCTGGCCCGGCGACGCCGGTCCGCTCGTCACCTGGGGCCTAACCGTCACGCGCGGCCCCAATAAGACGCGCCAGAACCTCGGCATCTACCGGCAGCAGCTGATCGGCCGCAACAAGCTCATCATGCGCTGGCTCGCGCATCGCGGCGGCGCGCTCGACTTCCGCGAGTTTGCGCTCGCCAACCCCGGCAAGCCGTACCCGGTGGCGGTCGTGCTCGGCGCCGATCCGGCGACGACCCTCGGCGCCGTGACCCCGGTGCCGGACACGCTCTCCGAATACCAGTTCGCCGGCCTCTTGCGCGGCGCGAAGACCGAGCTCGCGAAGTGCCTGACGCCCGGCGTCGACACGCTGCAAGTGCCCGCGCGCGCCGAGATCGTGCTCGAAGGCTTTATCTATCCTCAGGACGGCGCACCCTCACCGGCACCGGCCGGTGCGCCGCCGCGCCCGTCCAAGGGCGCTTCGGCCGCCTACGAGCACGCGCTCGAAGGCCCGTACGGCGACCACACCGGCTATTACAACGAGCAGGAGTGGTTCCCGGTCTTCACGGTCGAGCGCATCACGATGCGCCGCGACGCGATCTACCACTCGACCTACACCGGCAAGCCGCCCGACGAGCCGGCCGTGCTCGGCGTCGCGCTCAATGAAGTATTCGTGCCGCTCCTGCAGAAGCAGTTCACCGAGATCACCGACTTCTATCTGCCGCCCGAAGGGTGCAGCTACCGGATGGCGATCGTGCAGATGAAAAAGAGCTACCCGGGCCACGCGAAGCGCGTGATGTTCGGCGTGTGGAGCTTCTTGCGGCAGTTCATGTATACGAAGTTCATCGTCGTCGTCGACGAGGACGTGAACATCCGCGACTGGAAGGAGGTGATCTGGGCGATCACGACGCGCATCGACCCGGCGCGCGACACTGTGCTCGTCGACAACACGCCGATCGACTACCTCGACTTCGCGTCGCCGAAAGCGGGCTTGGGCTCGAAGATGGGCCTGGACGCGACCAACAAATGGCCGGGCGAAACCGATCGCGAATGGGGCCGCCCGATCGTCATGGACGACGCGGTGAAGAGGCGCGTCGACACGCTCTGGGATGAACTCGGCCTTAGCCGCCAATGAACCCTTCGAAGACGGAGTGACGATTCGATGACCGCCAGCCACGCAGCCATTGCCGCGACCGTGTACCGCGGCCCCGCAATCGAGAACACGCATCTTGCCCACGTCGCGGTCGTCGACCCGACAGGTCGCCTCCTCCACGCATTCGGCGACTCGCACCGGCCGACGCTGCCGCGCTCGGCCGTCAAGCCCGCACAGGCGCTCGCGGTGCTCGAGACGGGCGCGCTCGAGCGCTTCCGCTTCGATGAGGCCGACCTCGCATTGATGTGCGCGTCGCACAGCAGCGAGGACGTACACATCGAGCGCGCCCGCTCGATGCTAGCGAAGGCGGGCGTCACCGAGGCAGATCTGCGCTGCGGCGGCCATCCGCCGATTTCGGATGACGTCTGGCGCGCGTGGATCAAACGCGATTTCACGCCGACGCCCGTTTGCAGCAATTGCTCCGGCAAGCATGCAGGGATGCTGGCGGGCGCGCAGGCGATCGGAGCGAGCATCGCGGACTATCAGCTCGACGGCCATCCGCTGCAGCAGCGCGTCAAGCGAACGCTCGCGCAACTGTGCGATCTGCGGGACGACGAGATTCAGTGGGGCATCGACGGCTGCAACCTGCCGACGCCGAGCTTTGCGCTCGACCGGCTCGCGCGCCTTTTCGCAAAGCTCGCCGCCGCGGCAAACCATGGCGAGCCCGAGTCGCCACGCGACGCGGCGCTCGCACGCATCTATCGCGCGATGACCGCGCACCCCGAACTCGTCGCCGGCAGCGGACGCTTGTGCACGGCGCTGATGCGCGCGTTCGACGGCGCGGTCGTCGGCAAGATCGGCGCCGATGCGAGCTATGCGATCGGCGTGCGCGACGCGGCCTACGGCTCTGACGGCAAACGCGGGCCGCTCGGCATCGCGGTCAAAGTCGAAGACGGCAACGTGACGGCGCTGATGGCGATCGTCGTCGAGCTGCTCCATCAACTGAACATCGGCACCGCGGAGCAACGCGCGCAGCTTGATGACTTTCATCGGCCCGTGATGCGCAACACGGTCGGTCTCGTGACGGGACGGCTCGCGCTCTCGGTCAAGCTCGAACAACAACACTAAAAACAAGCCTGGGGTGTGGATGCACGCAGTATCGATGTTGTCGGACGGTTTTTTTCTGTCGCTTTCGTTGTGCCTCGATATCGGTCTCGTCAATGTCGCGATCCTGTCGCTGACGTTGTCGCACGGTTTCAAGCCCGGCTTCTGGCTCGGGCTCGGTTCGTGTTTCGGCGATCTGATCTATGCGACGCTCGCGCTGGCGGGCATGGCCGCGCTGCTCCAGTTCGACGCGGTGCGCTGGGTCGTGTGGATCGGCGGCGCGGCGATCCTGCTGTTCCTCACGTGGAAGATGGCGCGCGAGGCGCTGTTCCCGCAGACCGCTCCGGCGGTCGAGGGCGAAGCCGATGCCGCCACGCCGCACACGAGTGCGTGGCGCGGCTTTCTGCGCGGCGTGCTGCTCGCGGTTTCCTCGCCGTCAGCGATCCTGTGGTTCGCGGCTGTCGGTGGCGCGCTCATCGCCAAAGCCGGCGCGACGACCACGTCCACCGCGTCGATCTTCCTGTCCGGTTTCTTTCTCGGCGGCCTGTGCTGGACGCTCTTCCTATGCGGGCTCGCAAGCCACGGACGCAAACGCGCGGGCGCCGGCTTGCTGCGCGGCTGTCACGTGCTTTCCGCGCTGCTCTTCGCGTACTTCTCGTACGGCGTGATCGTGAACGGCTACCGCGATTTGATCGTGCAGGCGGCGCATAGCGCGGTGTAGCCCGGCGATCAAGCTGGCGTTGCGCAGTTAGCAGCAGTTAGCAAATAAACGGGTCGACGTGCGGGTTAAGCGAGGGCCTCCTCGAGACGTTTAACGGCGCCAATACCCGTGATGACCGTAGTAGCCGTGGTAATAGCCGTGATGCCAATAGGGATGACCGTAATAGCCGCCCACCACCACCCCCGGCGGTCCGTAATAGACAGGCGGCGGCGCGTAGACGACGGGCGGCGGAGCGTAGTAGACGGGGGGCGGCGCGGCATAAACCGGATACGCCGGCGCGATCGGAACGCCGATACCGATACCGACCGACACGTGAGCCTGTGCGGCGCTGGCGAACCCCACGCCCAACGCTGCGGCGGCAAAAAACGAAATGAGCTTTTTCATTGCTGTTCTCCTGACGGCCCGGCGCACGGCCGGCCGTATAACTGGCACTCCATGAGGTTCAATGTATCGAAAAAGCCTCGAGCGGGTATTCCGCATTTGTTGCAAATTGCAATCGAGCCGATCCCGAACATCGAGCCTGTCAATTCGCGACAAACCCCTATCTATGTCGGACACGTGAAAATCCAAGGAGTTGCGCGCTGCCAGCGCCTGTCCCCGGTCGCTTTTACCGGCGGGCGTGAAGAAAGCTCATGAAAATCGGAAATGTTTAATTACAAATTGACGGCAACGCCCCG
>DATGHJ010000082.1:0-9585 GCA_035308085.1 Trinickia sp.
TTCGGGAAGTAATAGTGGATGCTCGACGTTTTGACGCCGACGAGCGAGGAGAGATCGCGATAGCTGAAGCCGTTGTACCCGTGGGTCATCATCAGCGCCACGGCGTGCTCGATCAGTTGTTCACGGACAGTTGAAGTTTCCATGGGCTCGAATTTATCTACCACTAGGTAGCTAGTCAAGTGTGACAACGGATTCTCGCTCTGGCGCGCTTGCGCGAGATTCTTCAAAAACCCCGTACGGTATAGCGCAAATGAAAGAATCGATGCGTATAGTGACGTGCGACCGCTTCACCATTGAACGCTTTTCTCAAGCGGCAGCGCTTGCGCTTGGCGCCGTTGCCGCACCCCGTACCGCACACATCCATGAAGCTTTCCCGCCGCGAACTGCTTGGCCGCAGCCTTGCCATCCCACTCAGTCTCAGTCTGTCACCCATTCTTGCGCTTCGTCCCCATAGCGCTCGCGCCGCGGCATCGGCCTCGGTCCCGTCGCTCGCCATCGTGATGAATTCGGGCGAAGCGAGCGTCTCGGTCATCGACATGACGACGCGCCAAGTCGTCCGCAATCTGCCGACGCTGCGCGAGCCGAGCCACTGGGCGCTCTCGCCGGATCGCAGCAAGCTGTATATCGCCGACGCAAGCGGCAACGCGCTCTTCATCGTCGATCCGAAGACGGGCACCGCGCTCGGCCACAAGACCATCGCCGATCCTTATCAGCTTGGCTTCACGCCCGATCACCGCTATCTCGTCGTCAACGCGCTGCGCCTGAACTACGTCGATATCTACCGCGCCGACGATCTTTCGCTCGTCAAGCGCTTCTCGCCCGGCGGCATGCCGAGCCACCTCGATTTCTCGCCCGATTCGCGCTGGAGCTTCAACTCGATGCAGGAGTCGGGCACGCTCGTCTCGTTCGACCTGACCAACATGACGACGCGCTGGAGTTCGAAAGTGGGCTCGACGCCCGCCGGCGTGCTCTGGCACAACGGCAAGGTGCTCGTCTGCGTGATGGGGGCCGACCACGTGGCCGAGGTCGATCCGGTCAGCGGCAACGTTCTGCGCCGCGTCAAAACCGGCGTGGGCCCGCACAACGTGTTTCTCACGCCGGACAAAAGCACGCTTTACGTGTCCAACCGGATCGGCGGCTCGCTCGTCGCACTCGATCCGAACACGTTCGCGATCCGCCGCACCTATCCGTTTCATGCCGCGGGTCCCGACGATATCGCGGTCAGCCCGGACGGCAAGATTTGGGTGACGCTGCGCTTTCGCGAGCAGGTCGCGGTGCTGGACCCCGTGAGCGGCAGCTACCAGACGATCGACGTCGGCCGCTCGCCGCACGGCATCTTCCTCACGACCGAACTGAGCCGTCCGGGGCTCGTCACCGCCGAAACACTATAAAGAGGCTAACGCGTCATGCTGGTTTTCCTCGACCGATTCTTCAACATGCTCGCCGGCGAAATCGACCAGTACCTGATCTTGCCGGTGCTTTATCACTTCGGCTGGATGGAGTGGGAAGAGCTCTCGTTCGATTGGGCGCTGATCTGCGTCTACGGGTTCTTTGCCGTGATCGTGACGTACGCCGTTTGCTGGCCGCTCGAAGCGGTCTTCCCGATCGAGAAGTGGGAGGACCGCAAAGCGGTGCTGACCGACGCGTTCTATACGATCCTCAATCGCGTCGGCGTGCTGCCCGTCGTGGCCTTCCTCTTGTTCTATCAGCTCCAGGTGTGGGTGAACGGTTTCGTGGTCGCTCAAGGCTACATCCCGCCGACGCTCGAAACGCTGATCCCGTCGCTGCTCGGCCACCCGATCATCACGTTCATCTGCTACGCGCTGATTCTCGATTGCGCCGATTACTGGCGTCATCGGCTCTCGCATTCATTCCGCAGCTGGTACGCGCTGCATGCCTTGCATCACGCGCAGCGGCAAATGAGCTTCTGGTCCGACGACCGCAACCATCTGCTCGACGATCTCGTCGCCGGAATCTGGTTTGGCATCGTGGGGCTCGCGATCGGCATTCCGCCGCTGCAGTTTCCGCTGCTGTTCCTGTTCATGCGCTTCATCGAGAGCTTGAGCCACGCGAACATCAAGCTATCGTTCGGCTGGCTCGGCGACCGGATCCTGGTGTCGCCGCGCTTTCATCGCCTGCATCATGGGTTGCGCGCGGCGGGCCGAAATTCGTGCAATTACAGTGCGGTGTTTCCGATCTGGGACATGGTGTTCGGCACGGCCGATTTTTCCGCGGAGTATCCGCCGACCGGCGACAAGCGCGCGCCTGAATCGATGGCGACGGGGGGCTACCTCGCACAGCAGCTTGGCGGATTGCAGTTCTTTGTGGATGAGTTCAAGGCCGCGTCGAGAAGCAAGCGCATGCGGCGGAGTGCGTGAGGCGCGAGGCGCGTCGCTCGTCTGCCGACCACTAACCGCGCAACAAGCGCTCATCCCATACAACAGGACTCGGCGCGCGCCCCGCCGCCGGCACCTCGAAGTGACACGACGCACGGGACGGCTGCAAGCCGGTTGCGATTGGCTTAGCGGCATGGCGCAAATCGCAGCGTCCGAGAAATTAGCCCCCAACGCGCGACTAAAATATTGATGCCACGGGCCGCCTCCCCTTACCAAGCCAATTTGTCAAATAGCGTGGGAATGCCGAAGAAAAGCTCGTCTAGACCTAAAGTTTGTCTAGAATTGGTCGATATAAATACCCCGTTTTTTGGTGCGGCGCCATGAAAGGCGCGCATTACGGGCTTTCAATACGCTTTCTTTGCAGATTTCTTTCCATTGTCATAATTACTGATTGACCGGCGCGATCCGGCCTATAGACAATCCTGCAAACCACAGACAAGCGAGACCACGCGAGTCGTAGCAGGCGGCATTGCCCTTGACCGGAAGGCCCGCCGCACCAGCCGAAGCATCGATCTGCCGGGCATTACGTGCACTTTTCGGCGAAATGGTTCGCCCCGAAGTCGTTTAGCTTTAGGTCATTGCCGGAATTGCGCCCGCAGTACGGGCGCCCGCTTAATAACTCTAGAAAGAGGCCTTGACGATGGCTACCATGACGCCACGCGCAAACAGCGCCACCCTGCCCGGCGTTTCCGTCGGCGCAAGGTTTACTCTCGGCCGCCGCATTGTCGTGAGCTTCGGCGCGCTGTTCGTGTTGATGCTCGTGATGGCGGCGATTTCCTATACGCGCTTGCGCGCGATCGACGACGAAGCGGTCAGTCTGAATCGCGATTCGGTGCCCGGCCTCTACTACGCGGCCGCGTTGCGCATCACGTCGGTCGAGAGCTACGAGGCACTCGAACGCAGCGTGTTCACCGCCGCCGACGACCAAGCCGCCAAGGGCGATTTCGATCGTCTGGCAAACATCCTGCGCACGTTCGACAAGAACGTCAGCGACTATCAAGCCACGCTCTTTCGCGACGACGACAAAGCCCGTTTCGCTCAATTCAAGTCGGCCTACGACCAATATCTGCCGCTCGTGAACGATGTCGTGCGGCAGGCGCAGACGTCGCCGGCGGCCGCGCAGGCCGCATTCCCGCGCGTGCGGCCCGCCTGGGAAAACATGATTCGCGCAGCCGACGTGCTCGTCGCCGAAAACCACGACCAGGCCGACGAGTCCGCTCACGCGATCCGCGATTCCGTGAGCGGCACCGAGTACACCCTCGCCACGGCGCTCGGCGTCGTGCTGCTGGTCGCGCTCGTGACCGGCTATGCGCTGTTGCGCGCGGTGACGGTGCCGATGACGCGGCTCGTCGAAGTACACGACGTGATGCGCACCGGCAACCTCACGCAGCGACTGAACCTGCGCCGCAACGACGAGTTCGGCACGCTCGAGGACGGTTTCAACCGTATGGCCGAGGAGCTGACGAGCCTCGTCGCGCAGGCGCAGAAGTCGTCGCTGCAGGTGACGACCTCGGTCGGCGAGATCGCGGCCACGTCGAAGGAGCAGCAGGCCACCGCGAGCGAAACCGCCGCCACCACCACCGAGATCAACGCGACCTCGCGCGAGATCTCCGCCACGGCGCGCGACCTGCTGCGCACGATCAACGAGGTGTCGGCGGTCGCGGAACAATCGGCGACGCTCGCCGGCGCGAGCCAGAGCGGCGTCGCGCGCATGGAGGAAACGATGCGCGGCGTGATGGAAGCCGCCGGCTCGGTCAACGCGAAGCTCTCGATCCTCAACGAGAAGGCCGTCAACATCAATCAGGTCGTCGCGACGATCACGAAGGTCGCCGATCAGACCAACCTGCTCTCGCTGAACGCCGCGATCGAAGCCGAAAAGGCCGGTGAGTACGGACGCGGCTTCGCGGTGGTCGCCACCGAAATCCGCCGCCTCGCGGATCAGACCGCCGTGGCCACCTACGACATCGAGCAGACCGTCAAAGAGATTCAATCGGCGGTCTCGGCCGGCGTGATGGGCATGGACAAGTTCTCCGAGGAGGTGCGCCGAGGCATGCGCGACGTGCAGGACGTGGGCGGTCAGCTCTCGCAGATCATCAATGAAGTGCAGACGCTCGCGCCGCGCTTTGCGCGCGTGAACGACGGCATGCAGACGCAGGCGAACGGCGCCGAGCAGATCACGCAGGCGCTTTCGCAGTTGTCCGAATCGGCGCAGCAAACCGCGGAGTCGCTGCGCCAGTCGTCGCAGGCGATCGACGACCTCACGCTCGTCGCGAACCAGCTTCGCACCGGCGTGTCGCGCTTCAAGATCGAAGCCTGATCGACCGACGCAACGCTAAAGCGGCCTGACGCGATGCTTTTTCTTCTATTCGAACTCGACGGCGACCGGTACGCGCTCGACGCGGCGCAGATCGTCGAAGTGCTGGCGCTGACGCCCGTCAAGGCGATCCCCGGCGCGCCCGCGTGGGTGGCCGGCGTGTTCGAGCGGCATGGCGAGCCGGTGCCGGTCATCGACGTGCCGCAGCTCGCGCTTGGCCGCCCCGCGCGAGCGCTGCGCTCGACGCGGCTCGTGCTCGCGCACTATCGCGTGAGCGTGAATGGCGCAGCGCAAGAGCGCGCGCTCGGCCTGATCGTCGAGCACGCGACGCAAACGCGCCGCATCGCGCGCGAGCAGTTCGCCGACAGCGGCGTGGCGACGCCGCACGCGCGCTGGCTCGGGCCAGTGGCGAGCGATGCCGACGGCCTCGTGCAGTGGGTCAATGTGCGCGACATGCTCGACGACGAGGTGAAGGCGTTGCTGTTCGCGCCGGCGCCCGTCGAGGCCCAAACGGCGCCTGAAGCATGAGCGCAACCATGGATGCCGCCGACTCGCGCTTCGAAACGTGGCTCGCCCGCGAGACCGGCATCGATGCGTCAACGCTTGGCGTTAGCGCACTTTCGCGCGCGGTGCAGGAGCGTGCTCGCTTGACGCAAGCACCCGACGAAGCGCTCGACACCTACTACCAGCTTTTAATCACCTCCCCCGAAGAGCGGCAGGCGCTGATCGAAACGCTCGTCGTGCCCGAGACCTGGTTCTTCCGCGACAGCGAAGCGTTCGCCGCGCTCGCGCGCCTCGCCGCCGAACGGCTCGTGCGCGAACCGGCGCACGTGCTGCGCGTGCTGAGCGCCCCGTGCTCGACCGGCGAAGAACCGTACTCGGTCGCGATGGCATTGCTCGATGCCGGCATCGGCGTCGAGCGATTTGCGGTCGATGCGGTCGATATCAGCGAGCGTGCGCTTGCTCATGCGCGCACCGCACTGTACGGACGCAATTCGTTTCGCGGCCGCGCGCTCGATTTCCGCGCGCGCCACTTCAGCGAAACACAGGACGGCTGGCTCTTGAACGAGCGCATCCGGCAAACGGTGCGCTTCGCGCGAATGAATCTGTTCGATGCGACGACCAGTGCGGATGCGCGATACGACTTCATCTTCTGCCGCAACATGCTGATCTACTTCGGCCGCGACGCGCAGGACCACGCAATTCGCCGCCTCGATGCGCAGCTCGCGCCGGGCGGCACGATCTTCGTCGGGCCCGCGGAGACCGGCTTGATGATGCGGCACCCGCTGAGTTCGGCGCGCATTCCGCTTGCGTTCGCGTTTCAGCGTGCGCTGCCGGATGAAACGGCTGCGCGCGCGGCGTGTGCGTCGCCGCTTGCCACGCCGCCGGTGTCGGTGTCGGTGTCGGCGGCAAGCAACGTCGTAGCGCCTGCGCAAGCTCTGCCCGTCAGCCGGCCGCGCCACACGGTAGCATCGGCTGCCACGCCGCTTCATACGCCACCACGGTTGATCTCGCCACGCGTTCCCGCGCCGCGTCAAGCCGCCGCGCGCGCTCAAGCCGATCAAACCGCCACGCTCGACGACGCCCGGCGCTGCGCCGACGCGGGCCGTCTCGACGAAGCCGAAAAACTTGCGCACGCGTACCTGAAACGGCACGGCCCGCACGCGGACGCGTTCTACCTGCTGGGTCTGATCGCCGACGCGCAAAACCGCAGCGCCGACGCACGCGAGCACTACCGCAAAGCGCTCTATCTGGAGCCCGCCCACTACGAGGCACTCACGCATCTGGCCGCGCTGCTCGACATGACCGGCGACGCGGCGGGCGCGCAGCAGCTCATGCGGCGCGTCGAACGCGCGAAGCCGCGAGCGAATGCCGCCGGCGGCACGCGTGAATCTCCCGTGAGGACGCCATGAATCGCGAGGATGCCGCCACGCCAAGCGCCGCCGCGCCCGTCGATGCTTGCTGGAATCGCATCGGCACGCGCGGCGACGGTTCGTGCGAGCAACTGTCGACCTATTCGCGCTGCCTGAACTGCCCTGTCTTCGAGCACGCAGCGTCGACGCTGCTCGACCGCCCGCTCGACGACGCGGACCTCGCTGCCGCCGCGCAGATCGCGCGCGCGACGAATGCCGATCAAGCGGTTCGCGCTTCAAGCCACAAAGCAGCCGGCGCGCCCGGCGCCAGCTCCGCAGCAGCCACTCACTCCGCCCTCGTGTTCCGCGTCGCCGACGAATGGCTCGCGCTGCCGAGCACGGCCCTCAAGCATATCGACGACATCCGCCCGATCCATTCGCTGCCGCACCGGCGCAATCGCATCGTGCTCGGGCTCGTCAACATTCGCGGCGCGCTGACCGTCGCCGTATCGCTCGCGGAACTGCTGCATCTGGACCGCGCCGCCGCCGGCACGAACGCGTCTCGCAAGAGCTATCCGCGCATGCTGGTGGCCGCGCATCGCAGCGAGCCTGTCGCGTTTCCGGTGGACGAAGTCGAAGGCGTCGTGCGCTTCGCCGCGAGCGAGCTGCTGCCCGTGCCGACGACGCTTGCGCACACAACCGGTTCGCACGCGAGCGGCGTGCTCGCGTGGCGCGACACCACGATCGGCCTGCTCGATCCGGACCGCGTGTTCGAATCGCTTGCCGGGAGCCTGCGATGAGCACTGGTGACGACCTGAGCCACGTATCGCTGCTCGATCTGTTCCGCGACGATGCGCTGACGCAAACGCGCGTGCTCTCCGATGGGCTACTCGCTTTGGAACACATGCCCGCCGATGCCGCCGCGCTCGAAGCCTGCATGCGCGCCGCGCATTCGCTAAAGGGCGCCGCGCGCATCATCGGCTTGCAGGATGGCGTCGACATCGCGCATTTGATGGAGGAGTGCTTTGTCGCCGCGCAGCGCGGCGAGCTCAAGTTGAGCGCGTCGCATATCGATGCTTTGTTGCACGGGATCGATCTGATCGTGCGCGTCGGCGACGTGAATCCGGCTACCGCCGTTACGCGCGCGGATGTCGACGCGTTTGCGATGCGGCTCGCCTCGTCGCATGCCGCGCCAGGGCGTGGTGCAGCAGCAACGAGCGGCGCGGGCCCATCGTCCAGCGCCGACGAAGACGCAACCCTGCGCGCGGCGCTTGCGCTGCTTGGCGCGGATACTGCTGCGCTTAAGTCGTCAGGCTCTGCGGCGCATACGGCTAACACTGATGCCACGGAACCAACGTCAAGCAGCACTGCGGACAAATCAAACGCTCAAGCAAGCGAAGCGTCCGCTGCCTCGCCAACACAAGCCATCTCTCGCGAAAAGACCACACGCGAACCCGACCGCATGTTGCGCGTGCGCGCCGACAACCTCGACCGATTGCTGAGCCTGTCCGGCGAATCGCTCGTCGAATCGCGCTGGCTCAAGCCGTTTGCCGAATCGATGTTGCGCGTGAAGCGCACGCAACGCGAAGCGGCGCGCTCGCTCGATGCGTTCTACGATGCGCTCGCCGACCGCCTCGATCCGCTCACGCTCGCCGCGCTCGGCGACGTGCGCGCGATGCTCTCCAACACGCAGCAACTGCTCGCGGCACGCATCGACGAGCTCGACCGGTTCGATCGCCGCAGCACCAATCTCGCGCAACAGCTCTACGACCAAGCGCTGCAATGCCGGATGCGCCCGTTCGGCGACGCGACGCACGCGTACCCGCGCCTCGTGCGCGACCTCGCGCGCTCGCTCAACAAGCGCGTGCGCTTTTCGACCGTCGGCGCGGCGACGCAGGTCGACCGCGACATCCTCGACATGCTCGAAGCGCCGCTCGGCCACCTGCTGCGCAACGCGATCGACCACGGCGTGGAAACGCCCGAAGAGCGCCAAGCGAAAGGCAAGCCGGCCGAAGCGACGCTCACGCTCGACGCGCGGCACAGCGCGGGCAAGCTGCTGATCAGCGTCAGCGACGACGGGGCGGGCATCGATCTCGACCGCTTGCGCGAGGCCGTCGTGCGCCGGCAATTCGCGGACGAAGAAACAGCGGCCCGCCTTAGCGAGCAAGAGCTGCTCGAATTCCTGCTGCTGCCGGGCTTCTCGATGCGCGAGCAAGTGACCGACGTGTCGGGCCGCGGCGTCGGGCTCGACGTCGTGCGCGAAATGGTCACCGCCGTGCGCGGCACCGTGCGCATCCACAACGAGCCGGGCCAAGGCACGCGCTTCGTGCTGCAACTGCCGCTCACGCTTTCGGTGATCCGCAGCCTGCTCGTCGAAGTGGGCGGCGAGGCGTACGCCTTTCCGCTCGCGCACGTGCGCCGCACGCTCGAGTTGCCGCGCGAGCGCTTGGACATGCTCGAAGGCCAGCAGCACTTTCCGTTCGACGGGCGGCCTGTCGGGCTCGTCACCGCGCATCAATTGCTCGGCGCGAACGCGCCCGAGGAAACACGCGAGAACGTGGCTGTCGTCGTGGTCGGCGACGAGCACGAGACCTTCGGCATCGCCGTCGACCGCTTCCTCGGCGAACGCATGCTCGTCGTGCAGCCGCTCGACAAGCGGCTCGGCAAGGTGCGCAACATCGCGGCGGGCGCGCTGATGGAAAACGGCGACCCGCTGCTCATCGCCGATCTCGACGACTGGCTGCGCTCGGTCGAAAAGCTCGTCGGCAGCGGCGAACTCGGGCGCGTGGGCGCGGGCGCGGCGCGGGCGGCCGTGGTGAGCGCGAAGCGTGTGCTCGTCGTCGACGATTCGCTCACCGTGCGCGAGCTCGAACGCAAGCTGCTCGCGTCGCGCGGCTACGACGTGTCGGTCGCGGTCGACGGCATGGACGGCTGGAACGCGGTGCGCGGCGCGGACTTCGATCTCGTCATCACCGATATCGACATGCCGCGCCTCGATGGCATCGAACTCGTCACGCTCATC
>DATGHJ010000083.1:0-3152 GCA_035308085.1 Trinickia sp.
GCGCCTCGTCGTAGCGGCCTTCTTTTGCGTAAAGCGCAGCCAGGTTGTTGTACGGCTCGGGCAACTCCGGATAGGCTTGCGTCAGCTCGACGAATTGCTGGATCGCTTCGTCGTCGCGATTCAGATGCGCGAGCACGGCGCCGCGCTTGAACTTCGCCTGGGCGTCGCGCGGGTTCGTCTTGATGCGTGCGTCGAGTTGGGACAGCGCCGCGTTCCAGTTCTGGCTGGCGATCGACGCGTCGATCTGCGGCGTGCCGTCGGCAACGGCCGTCGACACTTGTTGCGCGTGGGCGGCGATGCCCGGCAGCGCGGTCAGAGCGACGCCGCACAGCATGGCCGCGGCGAGGGTCGCAGCGCGGGGCGCGCGGCCGCTGGAAGGTTTCATAGGCTCAAGTCGGGATGTTATACTCCGACCCATTCTAACAAAACGTCTGCTAGTTTCATCGAACAGCAGACTGTCTATCGCCACTCGTGGTCGTCTCCGCCTCGATCGCAGTTTGACCGCAGCTTCAAGCGTTCACGCTCGCGCACCGGTTCTGTCACATGCACCGCGTTCGTCATGTGTGTCGAATGCGCGGCGTGCGGCGCCAAGTGCGGATATCTCTCGGCCCACGCATCGTCTCTATGGAATCTCTGCGCATCTACAACACGCTCGCGCGTGACAAGCAACTATTCGTTCCGCGCCGCGCGGGCGAGGTGCGGATGTACGTCTGCGGGATGACGGTGTACGACTATTGTCACGTCGGGCACGCGCGCGTGATGGTCGTGTTCGACATCGTGCAGCGGTGGCTGCGCACCCTGGGCTATCAAGTCACTTACGTTCGCAACATCACCGATGTCGACGATAAGATCATTCGCCGCGCGGTCGAGAACGGCGAGACGATCAAGGCGTTGACAGACCGCTTCATCGCCGCAATGCACGAAGATGCGGACGCGCTCGGCATCGAGCGGCCGGACATCGAGCCGCGTGCAACCGACTTCATCCCGCAGATGCTTGGCATGATCGAGCAGCTCGAGGCGAACGGTTATGCGTATCGAGCCAAAGACGGCGATGTCAATTACGCAGTGCGCAAGTTCGCGAACTACGGCAAGCTGTCAGGCAAGTCGCTCGAAGATTTGCGCGCGGGCGAGCGAGTGGCGGCGAACGACGCTAAGGAAGATCCGCTCGATTTCGTGCTGTGGAAAAGCGCGAAGCCCGACGAGCCGGCTGATACGATCTGGGAATCGCCTTACGGGCGCGGCCGTCCTGGCTGGCATATCGAATGCTCGGCGATGAGCTGCACGCTGCTTGGCGAACACTTCGATTTGCACGGTGGCGGCCAAGACCTGCAGTTTCCGCACCACGAGAACGAAATTGCGCAGAGCGAAGGCGCGACAAATCAAACCTTCGTCAGTTATTGGATGCACAACGGCTTCGTTCAGATCGACAATGAAAAGATGTCGAAATCGCTCGGCAACTTCTTCACGATCCGTGACGTGCTCGCAAAATATGATGCGGAAGTTGTGCGTTTCTTCATCGCGCGTGCGCATTATCGTTCGCCGCTCAACTATAGCGACGTGCACCTCGACGACGCGCGCGCGGCGCTTACGCGCTTGTATGTCGCGTTGAAAGAGGCGAGCCCCGACGACAAGGCGCTCGACTGGAGCGAAGCGCATGCCACGCGGTTCCGCGCGGCGATGAACGACGACTTCAATACGCCGGTCGCGGTAGCGGTGCTGTTCGAATTGGCGGGAGAGGTGAATCGCAGGCGCGACGCCGCGCTTGCGCGTCAACTCAAGGGGCTTGCGCAGGTCGTCGGCTTGCTCGGCCGCGACCCGCGCGTGTTCTTGCAGCAGGCGGGTGGCAGCGCGAACGAAGCATCGCTCGAGGTCGCCGCGATCGAAGCGCAAATCGCTGCGCGCATCGCTGCGAAGCAAGCGAAGAACTATGCCGAAGCAGACCGGATTCGCAATGCATTGCTCGAAGCCGGGATTGCGCTTGAAGACAAACCGGGCGGGTTGACCGAGTGGCGCCGCGTATGAGCGCGCATCGGAAATCCCTCTGATCGACTCGCCAGGCAGGAGGCAAGATGGCAACGGCCAGGAAGGCGCCGGCTAAAAAGGCCGCGCCGCAAAAATCCGCGGCAGCAGTAAAGACGGCACGCGCGCGCAAGGCGGGCGTGTCGAAGGCGTCGCCGGATGTCGGCGGTCTGGTGCTTCCCCTGAAAAGCGCCGCGGCAAAAAAGGCAGCCGCCAAACGCTTGCTCAATGGCAGCGCTGGGCATGCGGCGAAGCCGGCGCGCGTATTGAAGGCTAAAGCGGGCAAGCCCAATGGCGCGGCAGGCGCTGCCGAGGTTCAGGAGTTCGCACCCGACACCGCGGGCGACGGCGAAGTCGTGCGCAAGACGCGCGCAAGTTCGTCGACGGAAGCGGCCGTGCCGGTGCAGATCAGCGGTCTGACTCCGGCCGTCACACGTCCGCCTTACTGGGACGGCGCGTGCGCAGACCTCGTCAAGCGCGATCGCATCCTCAAGAAGCTGATCCCGAAGTTCGGGCCGGTGCACCTCCTCAACGGCGGCGATCCGTTCGTCACGCTCGCGCGGTCGGTGGTGGGGCAGCAGATCTCGGTGCAGGCGGCGCAGGCCGTGTGGGAGCGCATCGAAGCAGTGTGCCCGAAGCTCGCTCCGCAGCAGTTCATCAAGCTCGGCCAGGAAAAACTCGTTGCGTGCGGTCTCTCGAAGCGCAAATCCGAATACATTCTCGATCTCGCGCAGCACTTCGTTTCGGGTGCGCTGCACGTTGACAAGTGGACGTCGATGGAGGACGAGGCGGTCATTGCCGAGTTGACGCAAATCCGCGGCATCGGGCGTTGGACCGCGGAGATGTTCCTGATCTTCAACCTGTCGCGGCCCGATGTGTTGCCGCTCGACGACCTCGGCCTCATTCGCGCGATCAGCGTCAACTATTTCAGCGGAGAGCCGGTCACGCGCAGCGAAGCGCGTGAAGTCGCGGCAAATTGGGAGCCGTGGCGTACGGTCGCGACCTGGTATATGTGGCGCAGCCTCGATGCGCCCGACGCCGACGCCTGAGCGGCGGCTATCGAGTTTTAAACATCAATAGTTGAGAGCCGGTTTTGAGCGTCGCCCGCGCGGGTAGAATACGCGCTGCCGCAA
>DATGHJ010000084.1:0-2437 GCA_035308085.1 Trinickia sp.
CGTGCGCGCCGCGATCCTCGCGCTGCGCGGCGAGACTTATAAGTTCACCCAGATGAAGAGCAAGCCCGAGACACCGCCGCGGGCCTTGAAGCGCATCGTCTTCAGCGTCGACACCGCCGACGAGAAGGCCGCCAAGGTCGCCGCAAAGCAGGGCGCGGCGCTCGCGAACGGCATGGACCTGACGCGCGACCTCGGCAACCTGCCGGGCAACGTCTGCACGCCGACCTACCTCGCGAACACCGCGAAGAAGCTCGCGAAGGACTGGAAGCTCAAGGTCGAGGTGCTCGGCGAGAAGCAACTCGAAGCGCTCAAGATGGGCTCGTTCCTGTCAGTGACGAAAGGTTCGGTCGAGCCGGCGCAGTTCATCGTGCTGCAGTACCAGGGCGGCGCGGCGAAGGCGGCACCGGTGGTGCTGGTCGGCAAGGGCATCACGTTCGACACCGGCGGCATTTCGCTCAAGCCCGGCGAGGGCATGGACGAGATGAAGTACGACATGTGCGGCGCGGGCTCGGTGCTCGGCACGTTGCGCGCGGTCGCCGAAATGGGCTTGAAAATCAACGTGGTCGGCATCATCCCGACCTGCGAGAACATGCCGAACGGCAACGCGACGAAGCCGGGCGACATCGTCACGAGCATGGCCGGTCTCACGATCGAAGTGCTCAACACCGACGCCGAAGGCCGCCTGATCCTGTGCGATGCGCTGACCTACGCCGAGCGATTCAAGCCGGCCGCCGTGATCGACATCGCCACGCTGACGGGCGCCTGCATCATCGCGCTGGGCCATCACAACAGCGCGTTGTACTCGAAGGACGATGCGCTCGCAGGCGAGCTGCTCGACGCGTCGCGCGAGGCCTCGGACCCGGCATGGCGCATGCCGCTCGACGAGGAATACCACGAGCAGCTGAAGTCGAATTTCGCGGATCTCGCGAACATCGGCGGCCGTCCGGCGGGCAGCGTGACGGCGGCGTGTTTCCTGTCGCGCTTCACCGAAGCGTACCCGTGGGCGCACCTCGACATCGCCGGAACGGCGTGGAAGAGCGGCGCGGCAAAGGGTGCGACGGGGCGTCCGGTGCCGCTGCTCGCGCAGTTCCTGATCGACCGCGCCGCACAATGATCGATCGCAGTACCGCTTGCCGTGGCATCGGCGGCGCCCGCGAGGAGCGCCGCCGAGCTTTGCATAGGACCGGAGTCGGCGCTAAAGGCGCTAACTCCGGATCGACATGACCCGGATCGACTTTCATACAAATGTCGGCGATTCGCTGCTGTACGCGTGCCGGCTCGCCCGCAAGGCTTACCAGGCGGGCGAGCCGCTCGTCGTGCTCGGTGAGCCCGCGCGCCTGCGTGCGTTCGACGAGCGTCTGTGGACCTTCTCGCCGCTCGATTTCATTCCCCACTGCATGGCGGACGACGCGCTCGCAAAAGAGACGCCCGTCGTGCTGACGAGCGACCTCGAGCGTGCGCCGCATCATCGGATCCTGCTGAATCTCGGCGCCACGGTGCCCGCGCAGTTCGCGCGGTTCGAACGCCTGCTCGAAGTGATCGGCAACGCACAAGACGAACTCGTCGCCGGCCGCGAGCGCTATCGTTTCTATCGCGACCGCGGGTATGCTTTGAACAACTATAAGCAAGGCGCCTGACGCGCGAATCGTCTGCCTTTTCGTTCGCTGCGCTTGGACGAGATGCGGCACGACGATTGCTGCATCTCGTCCAAGCGCACTCATCGACGGAGTTCACCCGTGCCCGATCCCAACGACGACAACGCGTTTCCCGTGCTGACCGACGTGCTCGTGCCGGGCAAGCCGGAGCCAAAACCCGCCGAAGAGAAAAAAGTACCGGCGCGGCGCGAGGAGTTCCTTCCTGATGACGAATCGATTCCGACGCTCAGCGAGGTGCTGACGCCGGGTCTCGCGGGGCACGCTCTTGGCGAGGCGCCACGGCCGAAGGAGGCTGCTGCGGAGCCGGGCCCGCGCGCGAGCGCGCCCGCGCCCGTGGAGGAGCCGATGCTGGCCGCTACGCCGGATGAGGACTCGTTTCCCGTCTTGACCGACGTGGTTGCGTCCGGCATCGCCGACTGGGCGGCAAGCATTGCGGAATCCGATTCTGACGAAGTGGCGGGCAGACACGCTGCGGCTACGCACGAAAGCGCGCCATCGGCTTCGATCGAGCCTGCCGGGCACGAGGCTGCGGCGCGGGGGACCGCAAAGCGCGAGACCGCCGCTGAGCACGACGCCGAAGCGCAAGCCAAGGCGCCGCGCGTACAACCGGAGGCGAGCGCGTCGCATGCCGCCGCCGAAGTCCTCGCAGCTGCGCCGGCCGCGCTTGCTACCGCCGATGAGAAAGACAAACAGGCGCATTCGGATGAAGGCCAGCCTCCTCACCACACACGACGCAGCAGCCATCATGCCAAGTCGCAGACACAGTCCGAGGAGACGCAGAG
>DATGHJ010000085.1:0-5529 GCA_035308085.1 Trinickia sp.
CTCGGCTATCTCGCGTATGGCTCGCTCGCGGAGCGCTTCGGCCGGCGCGCGGCATTCGCGGGATTCTTTATCGGCATAGCGATTGCCGTCCCCGTGTTCGCGTATGGCGCGACGATGATTCCGCTCACCCACGGCAAGCTCGAATTCAACGCGCAAAACATCGTCATCATCGGCGGGCTGTCGGCGCTGCTCGGATTTTTCACCGGTTATTTCAGCGGGTTCGGCGCGTGGTACGCGGAACTCTTCCCAACCAGCATCCGTTCGACGGCCGCGGGCTTCTGCTTCAACTTCGGACGCGTCGGCGCGATTGCGGGCATCAAGCTCGTGCCGGCATTGATTCCTCTGATCGGATTTACGACGACCTACTGCATCGCCTCCATTGCGTATGTCACCGCCGCGATTCTCGTGTTCACGCTTCGGGAAACGCAGGGCGTTCAACTCACAAGCGGAAACTGATTTTCAACTCTTGCGTATCCCATCATGAAGACCTATCGAATCGGCCAGATCGTTCCCAGCTCCAATACGACGATGGAAACAGAAATTCCGGCCATGCTCACTTCGCGCTACGACCTTTTCCCCGACGAGCGCTTCACGTTCCATTCGGCGCGGATGCGCATGATGCATGTCACGCCGGAAGAGCTGAAAAAGATGGATGTGGATAGCGACCGCTGCGCGCTCGAACTCAGCGATGCCCGTTGCGATGTGCTCGCCTATGCGTGCCTCGTCGCGATCATGTGCCAGGGCCCCGGGTATCACCGCGTGTCGGAATCGCGTCTGACAGCGGCTGTCGAAAGCAATAATGCACCCACGCCGATCATCAGTTCGGCCGGTGCATTGGTCGAAGGCGTGAAGACGATGGGGTTCAAGCGCGTCGCGATCATCACCCCGTATATGAAGCCGCTGACGCAGCAGGTCGTCGACTACATTGAAAGCGAAGACATCGAAGTGACGGACTCGATCAGCCTGGAAGTGTCGGACAACCTCGCTGTCGGCCGTCTTGATCCGATGAATCTGATTGCTCACGCGGATCGGCTCGATATCAGCCGGGCTGACGCCGTGGTGCTTTCCGCCTGTGTGCAAATGCCCTCGCTGCCCGCGATCCAGGCGGTCGAAGACCGCCTCGGCAAGCCGGTTCTGTCGGCTGCGGTGTCGACCGTCTATCGCATACTCAAGACGCTGGGATTGACGGCGCAAGTGCCGAACGCCGGTTATCTGCTGTCGGGCCGTTTCTGAACAGAACGGCGTCGCGCCGTCTTGTAATTGGGCGGCGCAAATTTTTTTCGATCCGCGCACGGGAATAAACGCGCATCCCGCCATGTTTGCTCGAGTGAAGCCTCCGTGCCGTTGCGTGCGGCTGCCTAACCAAGCGGATACGAGACATGGCAAAGGTATTGACGATCGAAGACGACGAACGGATCGCTCGGGACGTCGTGCGCACGCTCACCGCAAGCGGCTTGACGGTGGACGTCGCCCGCACGGGCCGCGAGGGACTGGCGAAGGCGATGGGGGGCGACTACGACGTGGTCACGCTCGCCCCGCTCCTGTCGGACCTCGACGGCATGACGATCGTCGCGGCGATGCGCGGCATCGGCATGGAGACGCCGGTGTTGATGATGAGCGCGATATCGGAGGTCGGTCAGCGCGTTCAGGGATTGCGGGCGGGCGCCGACGACTATTTGCCGACGCCGTTCTCGCCGGAAGAGATGTCCGCGCGCGTGGAAGTCTTGCTGCGCCGGCGCATGCGGGTGGGGAAGATCGAAACGATGCTGCGCCAGGGGCCGCTCGAACTCGACCTCGTGCGGCGCAAAGCCAAGTGTCGCGAGCATGAGCTCAATCTGCAGCCCACCGAGTGGCGCATGCTCGAATTCATGATGCGGCACGCCGGGACAATCCTGACGCGCACGATGATTCTGGAAGCCGTATGGGACTGCCGCTTCGATCCCGGCACGAATCGCATCGACGTGCATGTCGGGCGCTTGCGCAAGAAGGTGGACATCGCCGGAGAACGTTCGATGATCCGTACGATTCGCGGGTCGGGATACGTGTTCGGGTGAGTATATCGGCACGCGCCGGGTCGAACTTTATAGTGCGGCCACCAATAAAAGAGCCGTAACGAGTCTTTTTCGCGAGTCGACGAAAATCCCCGGATTCGGGCGTGGACGGACACGTGTCTGTCACAGTCCGTCCACGATAATCCCCGCGCCCGATCGAATACCAACACCTGGGCCGCTCGCCGCACACCGGTGAGTGCGTGATGTTGACGTTCGACTTCGGGGAAACACAGATGACCATCCGCCACCGAATTACTCTGCTCGTCGTTTTGATGCTGCTCGCGCTGTCCGCCATCGGCGGCTACGCGGTCCTTCAGACCCGCAACAGCGCCGTCGACGTACGGCAAGTTACCCAAGGCGTCGTGCCGAGCGCGCTCGCCTCCGCCGATCTCGTGTCCGAAGTGAAGGACGTGCAGCTCGCGACGATGACGCTCGTCTACGCGCCGGACGCCAACATGGTCCAGCAGGCGCAGGACCAGTTGAAGAGCAAGCAGGCGTCGCTGCAAGCCGCGCTCGACGTGCAGGCGAAAGCCGCGCGAGGCCAGGCGCAGACGGGTCTCGTCGCGCAGGCGCGCGAAAGCCTTGCCAACTATTTCGATGCGATCAACCAGACCGCGCAGATGAAGGCGGCCGGCAAGAACGAGCTCGCGCAAGCATACTTGTTCGCGAACGTCGCGCAGTATCGCGACGAGCTCGAAGGCATCGTCGAGACGCTGCGCATCGAGAAGAATCGCCAGAAGGACGACGCGATCGCTGCGCTGAACGGCGCGCTCGCGACCACGACGACCGGCATCGCCGCCGCGACCGGCGCCGCGATCGCGCTGCTGATCGGGATCAGCTTGCTGCTGTATCGCCAGATCACGCGGCCGCTGTCGAGCATGCAAGTCGAGATGAGCGAGATCGCAGCGAACCAGGACTTCACGCGCCGTGTGCCGGTGGGCCGCATGGACGAGATCGGCCGTTCGATCGTCGCGTTCAACGGCATGATCGAGAAGATCCAGCAGAGTTCCGTGCAACTGAAGCAGAAGACCGCCGACATTCAGGCGATGCTGCAGAACATGCAGCAGGGCATTTTGACCGTCGTCGACGGCGGCATCGTGCACCCGGAGTACTCGGCGTTTCTCGAGGCGATCTTCGAGACCTGTGAGATCGCCGGGAAGCCGCTCCTCGAGCTCGTGTTCGACGGCACGGACGTGGGCAGCGACGCGCGCTCGCAGATCGAGGCCGCGCTCGACGCCTGCCTTGGCGAAGACAGCATGAACTTCGCGTTCAACGAGCATCTGCTCATCAACGAGATCTCGAAGACGATGGCCGACGGCCGCGTGAAGATCCTCGACCTGAGCTGGTCGGCGATCACCGACGAGGACGACATCGTCGTCCGCCTGATGCTGTGCGTGCGCGACGTGACGGAGCTGCGCGAGCTTGCCGCGGAAGCGGGCGAGCAGAAACGCCGCCTCGAGATGATCGGCGAGATCCTCGCAGTGAGCGAAGAGAAGTTTCACCAGTTCGTCGAGAGCTCGAGCAGCTTCATCCACGAAAACGAACACATCATCCGCCAGCACGACGTGCCTGACCACGACGCGGTCGCGAAGCTGTTCCGCAACATGCATACCGTGAAGGGCAACGCGCGCACCTACAGCTTCCAGCACCTGACCAGCATCGTCCACGAGACGGAACAGCGCTACGACGCGCTGCGTCAGGCGCAAGGCGGCGAGCTGTGGGACCGGCAACTGTTGATCGCCGATCTCGAACGCGTCAGGTCGGCACTCGAAAGCTACGCGACGATCAACGAGGTGAGTCTCGGCCGCAAGCGTGCGGGCCAGCAGGCCGGCACTGGCGGTTACCTGATGGTGGACCGTCAGCAGATCCAGCAGCAGCTGCGCTTGCTCGAGAGCGCCGATCCGGCCGACCCGCACGCGTTGCTGTCGATGCGCGAGTCGCTGTACCGCACGCTGCGCCTCTTTGGCACCGAAAGCCTCGGCGACGCGCTCGGCGGCGTGATCGGGTCGCTGCCGTCGCTCGCGAAGGAGCTCGGCAAGCAAGCACCGCAGGTGCGCATCGACGACAACGGCTACCGCGTGCGCCACGAGGCGTCCGCCATGCTGCGCAACGTGTTCACGCACCTGCTGCGCAACTGCGTCGACCACGGCATCGAGCCGGCCGCCGAGCGCATCGCGCAGGGCAAACCGGCGGCGGGCGTGATCGACCTCGAAGTCGGCCTCGACCATCATGCGCTGCAGATTACGGTGAGCGACGACGGCCGCGGCCTTGCGCTTGCGAAAATCCGTCGGCAGGCGATCGAGCACGGCTGGCTTGCCGAGGGCGAGCAGGTGAGCGACGAAGCGATCGCGGAATTTATCTTCCGTCCGGGCTTTTCGACCGCGCAGACGGTGAGCGAGGTGTCGGGACGCGGCGTCGGCATGGATGCGGTGCGCGATTTCGTGCGCCGCGAACAGGGCCGCATCGAGCTGCGCTTCACCGACGACCACCCCGGCGCCGAGTATCGCCGCTTCCAGACGATCGTCTACCTGCCCGAAGACTGGGCGGTGGACAGCCTTGGCACGACGAGGAAGCTTGACGGCGTGACGAACAGCGACGAGCCGGCGACGGCTCAGGAATCGAAGTAACGGCAGGGCAACGGAGCAGGTGGTAATGGAACGTTATCTGGTGGCAGCCTGTGCCGGGGGCGCGCTCGTCGCCCTCGTCGGGTGGGGGGTCTATCGGTGGCAAATGAGGCGCGCGGCTCGCGCGCAGCAGGCGTTTGCCGCCGAGTTGCAGGATCGCGCGCGCAAGAGCGAGGCTGCGCTCGAGGCGCAGGCGGCCGAACAAGCGCAGCGGCGCGAGGCGCTCTTGCACGAAGAGCTCGCACGGCTGCAAGGCGAGCTCGATCGCGGCGCAGGCGAACAGCACGAACTGCGTACCGCGCTCGCCGCCGCGACGGCAAAGAACGACGCATGGCTGCAGCACGCAGCGCGGATCGCGAGCGAATCGGCCCGCCTGAAGGGGCTTTCGATCACGTTCGAGCGGTGGCATGAGCAGATGATTTCTCTGATGGCGCAGAACCGCGACATGCACGCGAAGAATCACGAGCTGGCGTCGATCGTGCAGCATGTGCTGATCGTCTCGCTGAATGCGTCGATCGAAGCGGCGCGCGCGGGCGCGGCCGGGCGCGGCTTTTCGATCGTCGCGAGCGAGGTGCGCACGCTGGCGTCGCGCTCACAGGAGTTGTCGAAGAGCTACCGCGACAGCCTGCATCGCAATGACCTGACGACCGCCGCGACGTTCCAGGACATCCAGGCGGGCGGCAAGATGATCGCGGCGTCGCTCTCCAGCGTCGAATCGCTTGCCAATCAGTTCCACTCGAAGCTGCACCAGGTGCCGGCGTGATCACGAGCCAGGCGAAGGACAGCTTCGAACGCATTTTCCGCAAGGCGGCACAGGCGCGTTTGCCGCAGGATGCCGGCGATACGTGTGAGAT